>NZ_RCNW01000148.1:0-9704 GCF_004307605.1 Pseudomonas sp. Sample_24 | reverse complement strand
TGGCAACACCCTTTGCTTTCGATTCAAAGGCTGTGTTGACGCAAGATTTACCTGGAAACCATCGAGGTGGTCGATCCCGCTTTTATCGGTTGGGCTTCCATCGGGAAGGCAGTCCGGGGGGATTTGTTCGACCAGAATTGACTTTCAGCTTGGTACTAACGCCGGAGATACTAACGGATTGAATCGGCAAAGGGAAGTGTGATAGCCACAGGAATATCCAGGGGGTCCTGGAACAGCCGTAAAAAAACCGACATGAGCCCTGATAGCGAGCTTGGATGATCCGGATTCCGACCGATGGTCATGACCATCCGACGGATGACAAACGGCCTGGAATGCGGGTTTGCCGCGATTTATCCCCAGGACCGATGCCAAATCGCGCCGAAAAAACGCCTCGATATAACCATCGGCGAGCTACTTGTACACATTAGTTGCACAGACTGTAACGCCACTGTCATCCCGCTCCAGAGAGGAGTGGGTGCCTGTAACCAAAATTTAAGTCAATGAAAAACATCGGTTTTTTTTACTGGTGAAAAAATCGTCAGTTTGACTGCAGGCCCCATTCCACAGGGCTTTGCGGCTCTTCAAGGGCGGTTGTCCACTGAGTTATCCACAGCTTCTGTGGATTGTCCCGAGCGCTTGCTCTAGGACGGGCGTGCCGGGATTTTTTCAGCTTTACCTGTAAGAAAAAAAGAGTAGAGTGGCGCGCCTTCCGATCTGCCCACAGTGCTTTATGAAGTTTCGTACACCATCCGATTCCTCTTCCTCCAAAACATCCACTGTTGCCCCTCCCAAGCGTTTTTCGATGCGGGTCGCAGAGTGGTTGCTGGACAGTCCGCGACTGGGCGAAAACCCGAATGTCAAACACATCGCCGGGCGTTTGCTCAAACAACCTGCCCGTGAGGGCGTGGTGGCCGCGCAAAGCCGCCTGGGCCAACTGATGTGCCGCGAATGCGGGAATGCCCGGGACCGCCGGATCGGCCAGGACCTGTTGCGGCAGGCCGCACGGGCGGGTGATCAGCGCGCACAACAGGAACTGGGGCTGATCGAAGACTGAGCTGTCCAAGACCTGACGCCTTGGTTAACCTTCAAACTTTAATTCGAAGGCAGGAATGGCTATGGCTATGGACTTGACCAGCGCCTTGCTCGGTCTGGCAGGCGCTGCGTTGCCTTTGCTGGTATTGGCCTGGCAGCTTCAGCGCCGGGCGAGCAACTCGCAAGCGGACGTTGCGTTACTGGAAGAGCGTCTGACCATGGCCCAACTGGCGCAGGATGGCTTGAGTTCACAACTTGAAACCTGTCGCGATGAAATCGCTGATCTGGGGCAGGCCAATGCCGCCAGGCAGGCAGATTTGGCCGCTGTGCGCCGTGAAGTCGAGTTATTGCAGATCGAACGCGATGACGCCCGGGATGCTGCCCATGCCTGGAACATCGAGCGCGCCGGCAAGGAAGCCGAGTTGCGGCGCCTGGATGCCCAGGCCGCCTCGCTCAAGGCTGAACTGCGCGAACAACAGGAAAGCCATCAACAACGCCTCAACGACCTGCAGGGCTCCCGAGACGAGTTGCGCGCTCAGTTCGCCGAGTTGGCGGGGAAAATCTTCGATGAGCGTGAACAGCGTTTTGCCGAAACCAGCCAGCAGCGTCTGGGACAATTGCTTGACCCACTGAAAGAACGCATTCAATCGTTCGAAAAACGTGTCGAGGAAAGTTATCAGGCCGAGGCGCGCGAGCGCTTCTCCCTGGCCAAGGAACTGGAACGCCTGCAACAGCTGAATCTGCGCCTGAGCGACGAAGCCACCAACCTGACCCGTGCCTTGAAAGGGCAGAAGACCCAGGGCAACTGGGGCGAGTTGATCCTGGAGCGGGTACTCGAACATGCCGGCCTGGAAAAAGGCCGTGAGTACCAGACTCAAGTCAATCTCAAGGGGCCGGACGGCGAGCGTTTCCAGCCCGACGTGATCATCTATTTGCCCGGCGACAAGCAGGTGGTGGTCGACTCCAAAGTCAGCCTCACGGCTTATCAGCAATACGTGGCGGCCGAGGACGAAGGCATCAGCCAGATCGCCATCAAGCAGCACGTGCTGTCTCTGCGTAATCACGTCAAAGGCCTGGCCGGCAAAGATTACAAGCGGCTCGACGGTTTGCACAGCCTGGATTTCGTGTTGCTGTTCGTGCCGATCGAAGCAGCGTTTTCCGCGGCATTGCAGGCCGAGCCGACGCTTTTTCAGGAGGCGTTCGACCGCAACATCGTGATCGTCAGCCCAACCACGTTGCTCGCGACACTGCGGGTTATCGACAGCCTGTGGAAGCAGGAACGACAAAGCCAGAACGCCCGGGAAATCGCCGAGCGGGCCGGGTGGCTGTACGACAAGTTTGTGTTGTTTATCCAGGACCTCGACGAGGTGGGCAATCGCCTGCAGCAACTGGACAAGGCCTACAGCTCGGCGCGTAACAAGTTGACCGAAGGGCGCGGCAATCTGGTCAGTCGCAGCGAGCAACTGAAGTTGCTCGGGGCCAGGGCAAGCAAGAGTTTGCCCGCAGATTTGCTGGAGCGGGCGATGACCGATGTCGATGGCTTGGTCGAGTTGCCGGAATAAGGGTTTTCGCTGACGCTACAACGGCAAATGCCGGCTCAACAACGCCCGCAACGCCGCGGGTTTGACCGGCTTGGTCAGGTAATCCAGTCCGGCCGCATGTACCTGAGCGATGGTCTCTGGCCGCCCGTCGGCGCTGATCACCACGCCCGGTACAGGCTCACCGAGTCGAGTTCGCAACCACGCCATCAATTCGGTTCCGGTCTCGCCGTCATCCAGGTGGTAATCGACCAACGCCAATTGTGGTCGCATCCCCTCAGCGAGCAGGGTCATGCACTCTTCGCGGTTGCGTGCGGTCCAGACCTGGCAACCCCAGCGCGTGAGCAAGCTGTTCATGCCGATCAGAATGCTGTCCTCATTGTCGATGCACAGCACCTGGCCGCCATTGAGCAACTTGCCATTGAGTTCGACAGCCTTGGCGGGCAGCGCCGTTTGCGCTCGGGCCAGCGGTACTCGGACGCTGAATACGCTGCCGCGTCCTGGCCAAGAGCGTACAAGCAAGGTGTGACCCAGCACGCGGCACAGACCATCGGCAATCGCCAGGCCCAACCCCAGGCCTTTTTCCGCCCGTGTCTGATGGCTGTCGAGACGTTTGAATTCTTCGAAAATCACTTGCTGCTTGTCTGCCGGAATACCCGGTCCGCGGTCCCAGACTTCCAGGCATAGCTCGCCTTTGCGGCGACGAACCCCAAGCAACACGGGGCCTTTGGCGTAGCGGAAGGCGTTGGTGAGGAAATTCTGCAGGATTCGGCGCAGCAGTTTGATGTCGCTGTCGATGCGCAGCTTGCTGCCCCGGACACGGAATTGCAGGCCTTGCTCACGAGCCAACGCCTTGAATTCGGCGCCAAGGGTGTCGAACAATTCACTGAGGGCAAATGGCTTGGGATCAGGATTGATCTTGCCGTTTTCCAGGCGGGAAATGTCCAGTAGATCGCTGATCAAGTCTTCGGCAGAACGCAGCGAGCTATCCAGGTGCTGGATCAGTTTTTGCGCCTCACCGGGCAAACCGTCGTGCTGATGAGTCAAGGCCGCGGAAAACAGCCGCGCAGCGTTCAGTGGCTGCATCAAATCATGGCTGACCGCTGCCAGGAACCTGGTCTTCGATTGGTTGGCCGCCTCGGCGGTCCCCTTGGCTTCGGTCAGCGCGACGTTGAGTTGTGAGAGCTCACGGGTACGCTCAGCTACCCGCTGTTCCAGGCTCTCGTTGGCTTCGGTCAGCGCCTGCTCGGCCTCGCGGAATGGGGTGATGTCGGTGAAACTCATGACAAAACCACCACCCGGCATCGGGTTGCCGATCAGTTCGATCACCCGCCCGTTGGGGAACAATCGCTCCGACGTATGCGCACGCCCCTGGCGCATCCAGTGCAGGCGCCGGGCGACGTGTACTTCGGCTTCGCCGGGGCCGCACAGTCCCCGTTCGGCGTTGTAGCGGATGATGTCGGCGATGGGGCGACCCACGCTGATCAAACCGTCCGGGTAGTTGAACAGTTCCAGATAGCGCCGGTTCCAGGCCACCAGTTTCAGTGACTGGTCGACCACGCTGATGCCTTGGGTAATGTTCTCGATGGCGCCTTGCAGCAGCGCACGGTTGAATTGCAGGACTTCCGAGGCTTCGTCGGCGATCCGCACGACGTCCTCCAGTTGCATCTCCCGACCTTCGATGGCTGCCTTTACCACCGCCCGCGTCGACGAGGCGCCCAGTACGCCGGCGAGCAGGCGTTCGGTATGGGCGATCCATTCACCGTCGGCGTTCTGGTTCGGGTTGAAGCCTTTGCCCTGGCGATAGGCAAAGCGGATGAAGCTCTGGCGGGCGCGTTCTTCGCCGACGAAGCGGGCGGCCAATTGCAGCAAGTCGTCGATCTGTACCGCGAGCATCGAGCGCGCGCTGGGGCGGGCGCTGATTTCCTGGCCGATGAATCGGCCAGCCTGCCAGTGCTCCGACACGCGGGTGCGCGACAGCACCGAAACCCAGGCAAACAGTGTGAAGTTACCCGCCAGAGACAGCACCACGCCTTGGGTCAGCGGGGTGATCGGCAGGTTCAGTGGATTGCCGTGCAGCCAGGCCAGGCCCGGGAAACTGTTCAGGGACATGCCGAGGCTATGGGCGGCGATCGGCAGGATCAGCGTGTAAAACCACAGAAAGGTGCCGGCGGCGAGGCCGGCAAACACGCCACGGCGGTTGGCCTGTTTCCAGTACAACGCGCCGAGCATTGCCGGTGCCAGTTGCGTGACCGCGGCGAAAGCGATCTGGCCGATGGTTGCCAGGCTGGCGGTCGAGCCCAGCAGCCGATAGCTCACGTAGGCCAGCAGCAGAATGACCACGATGCTCACGCGGCGCACCGAGAGCATCCACTGGCGGAACACTTCGAATGGACGCTCGGCGTTGTTGCGGCGCAGCAGCCATGGCAACAGCATGTCGTTGGAAACCATGGTCGACAGTGCGACGCTGGCCACGATCACCATGCCGGTGGCCGCCGACGCACCGCCGATGAACGCCAGCAACGCGAGGGCAGGGTGAGCCTGGGCCAGCGGCAGGCTGATCACGAAAGAGTCCGGCAACACCGAGCTCGGCAACATCATCTGGCCGGCCAGGGCGATGGGTACGACAAACAATGCTGCCAAAGCGAGATAGGCCGGAAACACCCACTTCGCCAGACGCAGGTCTTGCGGGTCGATGTTTTCGACGACGGTCACATGGAATTGTCGCGGCAGGCAGATGATCGCCATCATCGCCACGCCGGTTTGCACCACCATCGACGGCCAGTTGATGGTTTCTTTCCAGTATTGCTCCAGGCGTGGGGCGAGCATGGCTTGATTGAACAGGTCATCGAAACCGTCGTACAAACCGAAGGTCACGAACGCGCCGACCGCCAGAAAGGCGAACAGCTTAACCAGTGACTCGAACGCAATCGCCAGCACCATGCCACGGTGGTGTTCAGTGGCATCGAGGTTGCGCGTACCGAAAACAATGGTGAACAGCGCCAGCACCAGCGACACCACCAGCGCGGTGTCCTGTGCGCGAACGCCCATGGCGTCGGCGCCCGCACCGATCAGCAGATTCACGCCGAGCACGATGCCCTTGAGCTGCAAGGCAATGTAGGGCAGCACGCCAACCAGGCAGATCAGCGCCACCACCACCGCCAGCGACTGGGATTTGCCATAGCGTGCGGCAATGAAGTCGGCAATCGAAGTGATGTTCTCCTGCTTGCTGATCATCACCATTTTTTGCAGGACCCACGGCGCCCCGATCAACAGCAGGATCGGTCCAAGGTAGATCGGCAGGAACGACCACAGCTGTTCGGCGGCCTGGCCAACGGCACCGAAGAACGTCCAGCTGGTGCAGTAGACGGCCAGTGACAGGCTGTACACCCAGGCACGCACCCGCGGTGGCAACGGCGCGCTGCGACGGTCACCGTAAAAGGCGATGGCGAACATGATGGCCATATAGGCCAGGGCGACGGCGGCGATCAGCCCGCTGGACAGCGACATGGGAACTCCCGGCAACCAAAGACACCCGGGCCTCCCGCCCGGACAGACAGTCTCGCACGATGGCAGGGGTTAGTCAGTGTCGACCAAGGTCGTGGCGTGGCGGGCTGTCGCAGGGGGCTGCTCTCGATAGGGTCGTCACTGAGTCAGTGCAATCTCGATCAATCGATGCAACTCCTCTACCTCCAGCGGCGCTTCGGAAAACAGGATGCGGAACACGATGGGCGCCGCGATCATGTTGATCAGCCGGTCGACACCGGGCTGTGGTTCATCCGGGTAGCGATCCAGAATGACCTGCAATTGCCCGCCAATGATCGTTGCGCAGTAGCTCGGCTTGAGGCTCGACTGCACGTCGCGCAGCATGTTGCGGCCGGGGGCTGAGCTCATCTCGTCCAGATACTGTTCCGCCCAGGCGCGCACATCACCCGCCAGGCTGCCGGTGTTGGCCGACTCGGTTTCCGGTTGCATGCGCGCAAGGGCGACGTCCGCGAGCAGCACCGACAATTCTCCCCACCGCCGGTAGATGGTCGACGGCGTGACCCCTGCGCGAGCAGCAATTTGCGGCACGGTGAGGGTGGCGCGGTCCTGTTCTTCAAGAAGCTCGCGCACGGCGTTATGAATCGATTCCTGTACCCGGGCGCTGCGGCCACCGGGACGTAAAGCGGGCGTGCTCATGATGTGTTTCCTGTTTCGCGGCGGAGTCTTTTCAAGGCAGCGCCGTTTCTAAAAAGCCATGCATCGGACCTTAACACAAAGAATTTGCTTTAAGCGCTATCCGGTAGCACACTTCGCAAAAGCAAAAAATTAGCTTTTGCGGAGTGTGCGCATGTCCAGTACTCGTTCGAACCGGTCCAGCCTGTGGTTCCTGGCAATCACCTTGCTCAGTTTTCTGGCGGCATCCACCGCGCCGACACCGTTGTATTACTTGTATCAGGAGCAAATGCAGTTCTCGGCTGCGGTGCTGACCCTGATTTTCGGCGTGTATGCCCTCAGTTTGCTGGCGGCGCTGCTGACGGTCGGTTCGCTCTCGGATTACCTGGGCCGCAAACCGGTGATCTTCACCGCGGTGCTACTGAACATCCTGGCGATGTTGATGTTTATTCATGCCGACAGTGTTACCTGGCTGATCAGTGCCCGCGTCCTGCAAGGCTTTGCCACCGGGATGGCGACTGCGGTGCTGAGTGCAACGCTACTTGATACGGACCGCCAGCATGGGCCGCTGATCAACAGCGTGGCACCCTTGATCGGCATGGCCATGGGCGGGTTGGGCTGCGGTTTGCTGGCGCAGTTTGCGCCGGCACCGCTGCACTTGACCTATTGGCTGCTGTTGGTCTTGTTTGCGATGCAGGCGGTGTACGTCTGGCGTTTGCCGGAAAGCGTTTCGCGACAGCCCGGCGCCTGGGTTTCATTACGTCCCACGCTGCATGTGCCCTTCCAGGCGCGTCCGACAATGTGGCGGGTGTTGCCGCTCAACACCGCGACCTGGGCGCTCGGTGGTTTCTACGCCTCACTGGCACCCTCGCTGGTACGCACGGCCACCGGCTCGACATCAAACTTGATCGGCGGCGCGACTGTCGCCGCTCTGACACTGACGGGCGCGCTGATGATCTACGCCTTGCGCAATCGCCCGGCCGCCAGGTCGCTGCAATTGGGAGCCAGCCTGCTGCCGATGGGTATCGTGTTGATTCTGCTGGGTGTACACAGTTCCAGCCTGACGTTGTTTTTCGTGGGCACGCTCATCGCCGGGTGTGGCTTTGGTTCCGGGTTTCTGGGGGCCGTGCGCAGTCTGGTGCCGCTGGCCTTGCCCCATGAGCGGGCGGGGTTGATGTCGGCGTACTACGTGCTCAGCTATCTGGCGTTCTGCCTGCCATCGTTGCTGGCCGGCAACCTTACGCACGGTTTTGGTCTGGTCAGAACCACTGATGGCTATGGTGTTGCATTGATCGTCCTGTCGCTGAGCGCTTTGTTTTCATTGATGCGCCAACGTAACGCCAGCATCAGCAATGCTTCAGGTCGTGCGTAATCTCCTGTAGGAGGTGTACATCTGCAAAATAGATAACAGTTAGAGATATTACCCGTTATATCGATATTCCATCTGGCTCTATGATGAACTCCACCTCACCAGAGGACAGGAGTTCATCATGACCTGCACCCACATCGCCAAACCCGGTATCAAGCCGTTTCGTCATCTGCAACATCCAATGGAAGTCATTCGCCAGTTCACCCCCAACTGGTTTGCCGCCACCATGGGCACCGGTGTATTGGCTTTGGCGCTGGCACAATTGCCGGGCGCCAATCCCGCGCTGCACGCAATCGCCGAAGGTCTTTGGCTGTTCAATATTCTGTTGTTTGTATTGTTCACGGGCCTTTATGCCGCGCGCTGGGTTTTGTTTTTCGACGAGGCTCGCCGGATTTTCGGACATTCCACGGTTTCGATGTTTTTCGGCACGATTCCCATGGGGCTGGCGACCATCATCAACGGCTTTCTGCTGTTCGGTTTGCCACGTTGGGGCGAAGGCTTGATCGCACTGGCCGAGGTGCTGTGGTGGCTGGATGTCGCGATGTCGCTGGCGTGTGGGGTGCTGATTCCCTACATGATGTTCACCCGCCAGGAACACCGCATCGACCAAATGACCGCTGTCTGGTTGCTGCCGGTGGTGGCGGCGGAAGTGGCCGCCGTCAGCGGTGGTTTGCTGGCGCCGCACCTGGCCGACGCTCATTCGCAACTGGTGGTGCTGGTGACCAGTTACGTGCTCTGGGCGTTTTCCTTGCCGGTGGCGTTCAGCATTCTGACGATTCTTCTGCTGCGCATGGCCCTGCACAAATTGCCCCACGAAAACATGGCCGCTTCCAGTTGGCTGGCATTGGGGCCGATCGGCACCGGCGCGCTGGGCATGTTGCTGCTGGGCGCGGATGCGCCAGCGATTTTCGCCACCAACGGTATGGCGGGTAGCGGCGAGATTGCCGCCGGCCTGGGCCTGGTCGCAGGCATCACGTTGTGGGGCTTCGGCTTGTGGTGGATGCTGATAGCGATCCTGATCACCCTGCGTTATCTGCGTGCCGGCATTCCTTTCAATCTCGGCTGGTGGGGCTTCACCTTTCCGTTGGGGGTCTACTCTTTGGCAACGCTGAAGTTGGCCAGCACCCTGCACCTGATGTTTTTCAGTGTGTCTGGTTGTGCTCTGGTGGCGTTGTTGGCGGTGATGTGGCTGATCGTAGGCACGCGCACTGTACAGGGCGCCTGGAGAGGGGAGCTGTTCGTCTCGCCATGCATTGCAGGATTAAAGAAATAACCTGCGAAGTTTAGGTAATGTGTGGCCTGGATCGAGGTTCGACAATCCAATCAGAAAACCCGGTCACTTTTACCCAACCTCAGGGAAACATGGAAGATGAGTCACCCCTCACAGTTCACCTTGCTGCGCACACGTCGATTCCTGCCGTTCTTCGTGACCCAGTCCCTGGGGGCGTTCAACGACAACATCTTCAAGCAGTCGCTGATCCTCGCCATCCTGTACAAACTCACTATCGACGGTGATCGTTCGATTTGGGTCAATCTGTGTGCGCTGTTGTTCATCCTGCCGTTTTTCCTGTTCTCGGCGCTGGCCGGGCAGTTCGGGGAAAAATTCG
>NZ_RCNW01000471.1:0-1468 GCF_004307605.1 Pseudomonas sp. Sample_24 | reverse complement strand
TACGGTAACTACATCGGCGGCGAGTTCGTCGCGCCTGTCAAAGGTCAGTACTTCACCAATACTTCGCCAGTCAATGGCCAACCGATTGCCGAATTCCCCCGTTCCACGGCCGAAGACATCGACAAGGCCCTGGACGCTGCCCACGCGGCCGCCGATGCCTGGGGCGCCACGTCCGCCCAGGCCCGCTCGCTGGTGCTGCTGAAAATCGCCGACCGCATCGAACAGCACCTCGAAACCCTGGCAATCACTGAATCCTGGGACAACGGCAAAGCCGTGCGTGAAACCCTCAACGCCGACATTCCGCTGGCCGCCGACCACTTCCGCTATTTCGCCGGTTGCCTGCGCGCCCAGGAAGGCAGCGCCGCAGAAATCGACGGCAACACCGTGGCCTATCACATCCATGAACCGCTGGGCGTGGTCGGGCAGATCATCCCGTGGAACTTCCCGATCCTGATGGCCGCATGGAAACTCGCCCCGGCGCTGGCCGCCGGCAACTGCGTGGTGCTCAAGCCTGCCGAGCAAACACCGCTGGGCATTACCGTGCTGGTCGAACTGATCGGCGACCTGCTGCCACCGGGCGTGCTGAACATCGTGCAAGGCTTCGGCAAAGAAGCCGGTGAAGCGCTGGCCACCAGCAAGCGCATCGCCAAGATCGCCTTCACCGGCTCGACCCCGGTCGGCTCGCACATCATGAAATGCGCGGCGGAAAACATCATTCCGTCCACCGTGGAGCTGGGTGGCAAGTCGCCGAACATCTTCTTCGAAGACATCATGCAGGCCGAACCGTCGTTCATCGAAAAAGCCGCCGAAGGCCTGGTGCTGGCGTTCTTCAACCAGGGCGAAGTCTGCACATGCCCATCCCGGGCGCTGGTGCAAGAGTCGATCTACGACGAGTTCATGGCCGTGGTGATGAAGAAGGTCCTGCAGATCAAACGTGGCGACCCGCTGGACACCGACACCATGGTCGGCGCCCAGGCGTCCGAGCAGCAATTCGACAAAATCCTTTCGTACCTGGAAATCGCCAAGGGCGAAGGCGCCGAACTGCTGACCGGCGGCAAGGTGGAAAAACTCGAGGGCAACCTGGCGAGCGGGTATTACATCCAGCCGACACTGCTCAAGGGCACCAACAAGATGCGCGTGTTCCAGGAAGAAATCTTCGGCCCGGTGGTGAGCATCACCACCTTCAAGGACGAAGCCGAAGCCCTGGCGATTGCCAACGACACCGAGTTCGGCCTCGGCGCCGGCCTCTGGACCCGCGACATCAACCGCGCCTATCGCATGGGCCGCGCCATCAAGGCCGGTCGTGTCTGGACCAACTGCTACCACCTGTACCCGGCGCACGCCGCGTTCGGCGGCTACAAGAAATCCGGCGTCGGCCGTGAAACCCACAAGATGATGCTCGATCACTACCAGCAGACCAAAAACCTGCTGGTGAGCTACGACATCAATCCGCTGGGCTTCTTCTGAT
>NZ_RCNW01000144.1:6555-9730 GCF_004307605.1 Pseudomonas sp. Sample_24 | reverse complement strand
GGGTGCTCGCGCAGGGCGGCGAGGGTTTCGCGGCTGACGCGGAGTTTGATTTCGGTTTCTTTCTGCATGGCCGGAAAATCCAGGATCGGGAGCGCAGCCGGGGGAATAGGTGGCTGCCAAGGTCGTGCAGTGTACAGGACTCGACCAAGATAGGGTCTGTTGACGCTTGGTGACGGCCGCGACGGCCCTCCCTTGGCTCGTCACCAAGCGCCAACAGACCCTGCCCGCCGTGCGACGGTTTATTCCTGTCGCCGGATGGTTCTATGATGGTCTTCAATTTGCGAGTTGGAGTCAGCGATGCCTTTGCCGTCCATGAAAGATCAATTCGCTGCGCTGATTGCTGCACCGTCCGTCAGTTGCACCCAGGCCAGCCTCGATCAATCCAATCGCCCGGTGATCGACCTGCTAGCCGCGTGGCTCGGTGATCTTGGCTTCGCCTGCGATATCCAGCAGGTCAGCCCGGGCAAATTCAATCTGCTGGCCAGTTATGGCTCCGGTCCCGGTGGGTTGGTGCTGGCCGGTCACAGCGACACCGTGCCGTTCGATGGCGCGTTGTGGCAGACCGACCCATTGAAGCTGACTGAAGTCGATGGTCGTTGGGTCGGGCTCGGCAGTTGTGACATGAAAGGCTTTTTCGCCCTGGCCATCGAAGCCGTCAAGCCGTTGCTCGATCAGCCGTTCAAGCAACCGCTGCTGATCCTCGCCACGTGCGATGAAGAAAGCTCGATGTCCGGCGCCCGCGCGCTGGCAGCCGCCGGGCGGCCGCTGGGGCGTGCCGCGGTCATCGGCGAGCCGACCGGGCTCAAGCCGATCCGCATGCACAAAGGCATCATGATGGAGCGCATCGACATACTCGGGCAAAGCGGCCATTCCTCGGACCCGCGCCTGGGCCATAGCGCGCTCGAAGCCATGCACGACGCCATTGGCGAACTGCGCGGCCTGCGCCTGTTGTGGCAGCGTGAATTTCGCAACCCACAGTTCAGCGTGCCGACGCCGACGATGAATTTCGGCTGCATCCATGGCGGCGACAACCCCAATCGCATCTGCGGGCAATGCTCGCTGGAGTTCGATCTGCGGCCGCTACCGGGCATGGACCCCAAAGCCCTGCGCGCGGCGATCCTGCAGAAGCTCAACCCGATTGCCGAGCGGCATCAGGTGAAAATCGATTACGCCCCGCTGTTCCCTGAAGTACCGCCTTTCGAGCAGGCTGAAGATGCCGAATTGGTGCGCATTGCCGAAAAGCTCACCGGCCATGGCGCCGAAGCAGTGGCGTTCGGCACAGAAGCGCCTTATCTTCAGCACCTTGGCTGCGAGACACTGGTACTCGGCCCGGGCGATATCGCCTGCGCCCACCAGCCGGGGGAATACCTTGAAATGTCACGTTTGCAGCCTACGGTGCATCTATTACGTCAGTTGATTGAACATTACTGCCTGACTCCGGCCGTAATGCCCGTGTAGGGGTTTGTGTTTTATAAATTGCCGGTATCCCAACCCGTATTCATGAGGAGAGCGCGCGTGTCGCCAAGCCTGTTCCGACGATAACCATCAGCCCGCTGTGCGTTTTCTGTTTCGCCCTTTTTTCGGCTGCTATTTATTACAGGCCCAGGTTCATGCCCGAATACGTCAATTGGCTTCGTCACGCTTCGCCTTACATCAACGCCCACCGCGATTGCACCTTTGTCGTCATGCTGCCCGGCGACGGTGTCGAGCACCCCAACTTCGGCAATATCGTCCACGACCTGGTGCTGTTGCACAGCCTGGGCGTGCGACTGGTGCTGGTTCACGGCTCCCGTCCGCAAATCGAAGCGCGCCTCGCCGCGCGCGGCCTGACCCCGCATTACCACCACGGCATGCGCATCACCGATGCCGCGACGCTGGAGTGCGTCATCGATGCGGTGGGCCAGTTGCGCATTGCCATCGAGGCGCGACTGTCCATGGACATGGCATCCTCGCCGATGCAGGGCTCGCGCCTGCGGGTTGCCAGCGGCAACCTGGTGACCGCCCGGCCAATCGGCGTGCTGGAAGGCGTCGATTATCACCACACCGGTGAAGTGCGCCGGGTTGACCGCAAAGGCATCAATCGCCTGCTGGACGAGCGCTCCATCGTGCTGCTGTCGCCGTTGGGTTATTCGCCGACCGGTGAAATTTTCAACCTCGCTTGTGAAGACGTCGCAACACGTGCGGCCATCGACCTCGGCGCCGACAAGCTGTTGCTGTTCGGCGAGGAGAAGGGCCTGATCGATGAGCACGGGCGTCTGGTGCGCGAATTGCGTCCACAGCAAGTCCCGGCGCATTTGCAGCGACTGGGCAGCAACTATCAGGCAGAGCTGCTGGATGCCGCCGCTGAAGCCTGCCGTGGCGGCGTGGCGCGCAGCCATATCGTCAGTTATGCCGAAGATGGTGCATTGCTGACCGAACTGTTCACCCGTGACGGTGGCGGTACGCTGGTGGCCCAGGAGCAATTCGAGGTGGTACGTGAAGCGGCCATCGAGGACGTCGGCGGTTTGCTGGATTTGATCAGCCCGCTGGAAGAACAGGGCATTCTGGTGCGGCGTTCGCGTGAGGTGCTGGAGCGCGAGATCGAGCAATTCAGCGTGGTTGAGCGCGAGGGCATGATCATCGCGTGCGCGGCGCTGTATCAGATTGCCGACTCGGATGCCGGTGAGCTCGCGTGCCTGGCCGTCAACCCGGAATACCGTCACGGCGGTCGCGGCGATGAACTGCTGGAACGCATTGAAACCCGCGCCCGTGCCCAAGGCCTGAAGACGTTGTTCGTGCTAACCACCCGCACTGCGCACTGGTTCCGCGAGCGTGGTTTTGTACCGAGCAGCGTTGATCGCCTGCCGTCGGCCCGGGCGTCGCTGTACAACTACCAGCGTAACTCGAAGATTTTCGAAAAAGCCCTTTGACCTGATCGTTCCCACGCTCTGCGTGGGAATGCCTCTACGGACGCTCTGCGTTCGGTACTGGATGGGACGCGGAGCGTCCCGGGCTGCATTCCGCTTTTGTGGCGAGGGAGCTTGCTCCCGCTGGAGGCCGAAGGACTCCCATCAGGGCCGCTACGCGGCCCAACGGGAGCAAGCTCCCTCGCCACAGGTTTCAGTGGATTCCTCTTCGTTCCCTGATCGTTCCCACGCTCTGCGTGGGAATGCCTCTACGGACGCTCTGCGTTCGG
>NZ_RCNW01000144.1:0-6545 GCF_004307605.1 Pseudomonas sp. Sample_24 | reverse complement strand
CCTGATCGTTCCCACGCTCTGCGTGGGAATGCCTCTACGGACGCTCTGCGTTCGGTACTGGATGGGACGCGGAGCGTCCCGGGCTGCATTCCGCTTTTGTGGCGAGGGAGCTTGCTCCCGCTGGAGGCCGAAGGACTCCCATCAGGGCCGATACGCGGCCCAACGGGAGCAAGCTCCCTGGCCACAGGTTTCAGTGGATTACTCGGTGACAAACTTCGCGCTGACATACGGCGAGTAATCCGGCAGCACCGTTTCCACCTTCCCTTGTTCCTTCAAGAACTTCGCCGTCTCGCCAATCGCCTTGGCCGTGCCGCCGTCCAGCAGCGCGCTGGTTTGCTGTGCCTTGGCATCCGGGAAAGCGGAACCGGCGAGCAACTCCGGCACGTCGGCAGCGTTGGCACCAGTCAGTTTGGCGATTTTCTGCACAGGCTCAGAGTCGGTGGTCCAGTTGGCTTTGTGCGCGGCGTAATCAGCAAAGGCGTCGAGCGTGACCTTGGCGAACTTGGCTACGACATCAGGATGCTTCTCGGCGTAATCCTTGCGCGCAACCCAAACCTCAAAGGTGGGAGCGCCCCACTGTCCGACCTGTGCGGCATCGGTCAAGGTCTTGCCGGTCTTGCGAATTTCACCCAATGCGGGTGACCAGACAAACGCGCCATCAATATCGCCACGCTTCCAGGCCGCGGCGATTTCCGCTGGTTGCAGGTTCACCACTTTGACTTTCGAGGCGTCCAGGCCCCAATGCTTCAGCGCGCCGAGCAGGCTGTAATGCGAGGTGGAAACGAAGGGCGTGGCGATGGTCTTGCCGATCAAATCTTGCGGTTTTTCGATGCCGCTGCCGTTACGCACCACCAGGGCTTCCGCCGCATTGATCTGTGCCGACACGAGGAACGCGACAATCGGCAGGTTGCGCGACGCCGCTGCCGCCAAAGGGCTGGAACCGAGGTTGCCGATTTGTACATCGCCGGACGCTATCGCTGTGACCACCTCCGGGCCACTGTTGAAACGTCGCCAGTCGATGGGCTGGCCAATGGTTTTTTCGTACAGGCCATCCGCCTGCGGCACCTTGCTGGGGTCGATACCGGTTTGGTAGCCGACGGTGAGGTTTGCTGCGTGGGCAGAGAAAGAAATCAACAGCGATACACAAACTGTAACAAAGGGCTTGGATAGTGCGCGCTTGGTCGTCATGGCGAGGGCCTGTTCGATTGGTTTTGTTGCGAAATTGTGTCCAAACCTAATCGATCTAAAAAACGACCAATAAATACCATTTAGTAATTAACTTATGTGGCACCCGCTCTAGTCCGCTGGGGTAGTTGAAGTGAGCTTAATTCCTAAACGGTATGAGAAAAGAATCGAGCCATTCTTTTCAGGTTTGTGACGATCTCATGAACCTGCATGGACCAAAAAACCGGGGATTAGACTATGGTCGTAGACACACATGGTTACGATTGACTTGTGAGTCACCGTCCGGCGCTAATCGCGCATCTTAGGATTTTGGGCAACGACCCGAGACCAGGAACACAAGAATTAGAATCCAGAGGAGCTTCACAATGAACAAGTCCACCTTGGCTTTGGCCGTGGCCGTAGGGGTTATGGCGCAGCAGGCAGGCGCCGCAGGTTTCATCGAAGACAGCAAGGCTTCCGTCAGTTCGCGCACCTATTATTTCGACGCCGATAAACGGGAAGGCCCCAGCACGCCTGCCAACCGGCAGCGAGAGGCCGCTGAAGGCCTGAAGTTCGATTACCAGTCGGGTTTCACTCAAGGTGTCGTTGGTTTTGGTATCGACGCCCAGGCGCTGGTCGGTATCCATCTGGACGGCGGCAAAGGCCATCATCCGGACAACAACTCCTTCACACCTAGCGACACCGATGGTTCGGCCGAACACTCGTGGAGCCGTGCGGCAGCGAACGTCAAGGCACGTTTCTCGAAGACCGAGGCTCACGTGGGTGGCGCTCTGCAGCCAAACATGCCGATCCTGATCGCGAACGACAGCCGCGTGCTACCGCAAACCTTTGAAGGTGGCACCCTGACTTCGAAGGAAATCGACAACGTGACCTTCAACGTAGGTCAGTTGGAGCACGCGACCGGTCGCGCATCGAGCAACAGCACCGGCCTGGCCGTGGCTGGCGGTACTCAGGACAGCAACCAGTTCCGTTACGCCGGTGCTGACTGGAAGGTCACTAAAGACCTGATGCTGCAGTACTACTACGCGAACCTGGAAGACTACTACAAGCAGAACTTCCTGGGCCTGGTGCACGTCTACCCGATCGCACCGAACCAGTCGTTCAAGACCGATATCCGTTATTTCGACAGCAGCTCCGACGGCAAGAACGGCACGGCCGGCTACCTGTTCAACAACAACAACGGTTACGCCAAGACGCCAGGCGAAGTCGACAACAAAACCTGGAGCGCCACGTTCACCTACACCCTGGGCGGCAGTGCATTCTTGCTCGGTCACCAGCGTGTCAACGATGACGGCGGTTTTGTTTTCCTGAACCAGGCTAACGTGGTTGACGGTCGAGGCCGTAACGAAGGTGCCGGCGGCGCAAGCTTCTACTCCTTCACCGATGCCACCGTGGGCAGCTTTATCCGTGCCGGTGAAAACACCACCTACGGTCAATACTCCTATGACTTCGCTTCTTTGGGCGTGCCAGGCCTGAAAGCGTCGGCTGCTTATCTGTATGGCCGGGACATCAAGGCCACCAACGGCGTGGGTGATGACCTGAACGAGCGGGAAACCGACCTGCGTGTGGATTACGTGATTCAAACCGGCCCACTCAAAGGCTTCGGTACTACGTTGCGTCACGGTATGTATCGTGGCAACACCAGCACGCTTGATGAAGACCAGACCCGTCTGATCTTCAACTACACCTACAGCTTCATGTAATAGCGTCCCCCTTCAAAAAACCTCACCACAACGGTGAGGTTTTTTTTCGTCTCGATTCAATATTCCATATTGTTTGCATAGGTGAATTTTTAATTCTTTTTAGCTTTTATCGTCAGCGCTTACAGTAAGTCCATCCGACACGCACCGTAAGCCTCGGATCAAGCTGCAACCTCCCTCGAGATAAAACGATTCAGGAATCGGCATTTCGGCCGATACCCCCAATCTGTGTTGTCGGGGCTTATTTCCCAATGCGATTAAAAATACTTCAATAATTCTTTTGCGGATTATGAAGAGGTATCCTGCGCGCCCAAAAAAATGACCGCGTTCGACGGTCAGGCGCAAAAAGCGTCTGCGGATCCAGGGCATACGACCCGGGACCAGCAACACAAGTATTAGAAAACGATAGGAGCGAAACAATGAACAAGTCCACCTTGGCCCTGGCAGTGGCCGTAGGGGTTTTGGCGCAGCAGGCAAGCGCCGCCGGTTTCATCGAAGACAGCAAGGCAACCTTGGGGCTGCGCAACTTCTACATCAATCAGGATTTCCGTGACGGCAGTGCCGAACCGAACAAGAACGAAGAGTGGGGCCAAGGCTTCGATCTGCGTTTCATTTCCGGTTACACCCAAGGCACCGTCGGTTTCGGTATCGACGCGATCGGCCTGCTGGGCGTGAAACTGGATTCGGGCGGTGGTACCAACGGTGGGGCTGGCAACGCTTATGGCGGTACTGTGTTCCCAACCAAGTCCAACGGTGAGTCGGTTGATAACTTCTCCAGCCTGGGTCTGACCGCCAAGGCCAAGGTTTCTCAGACCGAGCTGAAACTGGGGACCTTGCAGCCGAAGAACCCTGTCATCGTGACCAACGACGGTCGTCTGCTGCCGCAAACCTGGCAGGGCGGCCAGATCACGTCCGGCGACATCAAGGACCTGACCCTGGTCGGCGGTCAGATCGAGCAGGTCAAAGGTCGTAACTCGAGCAACAACCAGCAGTTGTCGATCTCCGGCGCCAACGGTCGTACCGCGGCAGCTCGCGACAGCAACAAGTTCATCTATGCCGGCGGTGACTACAAACTCACCAAGGACCTGACTGCCCAGTACTACTACGGCAAGCTGGAAGAGTTCTACAAACAGCACTTCCTCGGACTGGTGCATAACTGGGCAATCGGCCCGGGCGTATTGAAGTCGGACTTCCGCTACTTCAACAGCTCCGACGACGGCGCCAACGGTCACGATCCGTTGTACTACACGACGGGCAACTACAACGCGCCTAACGGTAAGGGCAAGGTCGACAACAATCTGTACAGCGGCCTGTTCCTGTACACCGTGGCCGGCCACACTTTCGGCGGCGGTTACCAGGTCAGTAATGGCAGCAGTGACTTCCCTTGGTTGAACCAGGGCGACGGTTCGTCGAACTACACCATCACCGACTCGCAAATCCAGAAGTTCGGCCGTGCCGGCGAGAAAACCTGGCAAGCGCGCTACTCCTTTGACTTCGCCAAGGTCGGTGTTCCTGGCCTGACAGCGGGTGTGGTTTACCTGCATGGCGACGACATCGACACGGTCAACGGCGCCGGCCGTCAACTCGCCAACGGCGCTTCCGAGTGGGAACGCGACCTGACTGTGGGTTACGTCGTGCAGTCGGGCGCGCTGAAGAACCTCGGGCTGATGTGGAAAAACGCCACCTGGCGTACCGACCTGCCGAACACCCGTTCCCAGGACGAAAACCGTCTGATCGTCAGCTACTCGATTCCGCTGTTGTAAAAGCGCACGCGTAAGCGAGATAGAAAAAGCCCCGCCCGGCATCACGCCGGGCGGGGCTTTTTGCGTTTCAAGACGGGGTCACCCCCGTAATCCCGCCTCGAAATTCCCTCTTTTGCAGCAACTCAAGGCCTTCTCGAACCTTGTGGCCGATGTTCGGCGGGTTGCGTTCATCCGTCCAGTGAACAGTTCTTTAATATTTCTTTTCGGTCTAAACAAATCGATATTTATTCTTTTTAATGGATAAAAAACACAGGCACAGTTGAGTTCATCCAGCACTCACCAGGAGCTACACCATGGGCATCAGACTCGGCGATATCGCCCCCGATTTCGAACAGGATTCCAGCGCCGGCACCATCCGTTTCCACCAATGGCTGGGTGATAGCTGGGGTGTGCTGTTTTCCCATCCGGCGGATTTCACCCCGGTGTGCACCACCGAACTGGGCTTCACGGCTAAGCTGAAGGATGAGTTTGCCAAGCGTGGCGTCAAGGCCATTGCCCTGTCAGTCGACCCGGTGGACTCGCACCACAAGTGGATCGCCGACATCAACGAAACCCAGAACACCGTCGTCAACTTTCCGATCCTCGACGATGCCGACCGCAAGGTTTCGGACCTCTACGACCTGATCCATCCGAATGCCAACGACACCCTGACGGTGCGTTCGCTGTTTGTCATCGACCCGAACAAGAAGGTTCGCCTGACCATCACCTACCCGGCGAGCACCGGCCGCAACTTCCATGAAATCCTGCGGGTGATTGATTCTCTGCAGCTCACCGACAACTACAAAGTGGCCACGCCGGCCAACTGGCAGGACGGTGATGAGGTGGTGATCGTGCCGTCGCTCAAGGATGAAGAAGAAATCAAACAGCGCTTTCCCAAAGGCTATCGCGCCGTTAAGCCTTACCTGCGCCTGACGCCGCAGCCGAATCGCTGACGATGTGATCGTTCCCACGCTCCGCGTGGGAATGCCTCTAGGGACGCTCCGCGTCCAGTGACGCGGAGCGTCACGGGCTGCATTCCCACGCGGAGCGTGGGAACGATCATCAACCACAAAGCAGGGGATTTCAGGCCGGTTCGACGGCCTTTTTTTTGTCTGAAAGAAGTGATTCTTCATATTTCTATATTGCATAACCAAATGAATAAATATGATTTATGGATATATTAATCACCTGTTAAGGTCTTTCCATCAAAGCGAGATCGCAAACCGCGAATCGTCTGCAATCAAGGAATCGTCTGAATGCTGGTCGTCTCACTCGGTGGCAGTCCCAGTCAGCGCTCCCGTTCCGGGGTTCTGCTGGATCGCTCCCAACGTTGGCTACAAGAGCAGGGCGTGGAGGTGGTGAGTTATCAGGTACGGGACTTCCCGGCTGAAGACCTGCTGCACGCACGTTTCGACAGCCCCAAGGTGGTCGACCTGCTGCAACAAATTGAAAACGCCGATGGTTTGCTGATCGCCACGCCGGTGTACAAGGCTTCGTTTTCCGGTGCATTGAAAACCGTGCTGGATCTGCTGCCGGAGCGCGCCTTGAGCCACAAGGTGGTGTTGCCAATGGCAACCGGCGGCAGCATCGCCCACATGCTCGCGGTGGATTACGCGCTCAAACCGGTGCTGTCGGCATTGAAGGCCCAGGAAATGCTTCAGGGCATTTTCGCCGTCGACAGCCAGATCGCTTACGGCGAAGGCAGTGCCCTGGCGCAGTTGGCACCGGAGCTTGAGCAACGATTGAATGAATCGCTGGAGCTGTTTTTCAGCGCCATGGCGCGACGGCCCAAGCCGCTCGATCCAAACCTGTTGAATGAACGTTTGTTGAGTGCTCGCTGGAGCATTTGAGCCATTTTCACCCTTGAAGTACTGGCCTTACTCGCCCGCCAACGGGCAAGCAGGTGCAGCCAAAACCC
>NZ_RCNW01000528.1:0-9732 GCF_004307605.1 Pseudomonas sp. Sample_24 | reverse complement strand
GGTGCTGGAGATAATCAAGGCAAGTGCGGAAAGTCCGGCCATTCGCTTCATGCGTAGTACTTCCTCAATTAAACCAGGACGCTGCACTGGCGCAGGGCCGTGCGAAGCGTTTCATGACAAGGTGCGCTCAGCCAGGTCAGCGGCAGGCGAATGCCTTCCTGCATCAGGCCCATTTCAACCAAAGCCCACTTCACCGGAATCGGGTTGGCTTCAATGAACAGGTCTTTGTGCAGAGGCATCAGTTTTTCGTTGATTGCACGGGCGGTCGCGGCGTCGCCCTTGAGAGCGGCTTCGCATAGATCGGCCATTTCGCGCGGAGCGACGTTGGCAGTCACCGAGATGTTGCCCTTGCCGCCCAGCAGGATCAGCTCGACAGCGGTCGGATCATCACCGGACAGGACGATGAAATCCTTGCTGACGCCATCGAGGATGGCTTTGGCGCGTTTCAGATCGCCAGTCGCTTCCTTGATGCCGATGATGTTCGGCACGGTGGACAGGCGGATGACGGTCTCGGCCTGCATGTCGCAGGAAGTGCGGCCAGGAACGTTGTAGAGGATCTGAGGGATGTCGACGGCTTCGGCAATGTGCTTGAAGTGCTGGTACAGGCCTTCCTGGGTCGGCTTGTTGTAGTACGGCACGACCAGCAGGCAGGCGTCGGCGCCGGCCTCTTTGGCGTTACGGGTCAGCTCGACGGCTTCGCGAGTCGAGTTGGCGCCGGTACCGGCAATCACCGGAATGCGACCGTTGACCTGCTTGACCACGGCTTTGATGACGGCAATGTGTTCTTCGACATCAAGGGTTGCCGACTCGCCGGTAGTTCCGACTGCGACAATGGCATGGGTGCCGTTCTCGAGGTGGAAATCCACGAGCTTGCTGAGGCTGGCCCAGTCAAGACGCCCTTGTGCATCCATGGGTGTGACCAGTGCCACCATACTGCCCGCAATCATGAAACCGCTCCTGCCGGAAAAAGAGAGCGGTAATGGTACTGGCGCCAAGATGCTTGTACAAGCGAAGTACTGCGCTGCCGCCATTCCCCTTGGCGTCGCTTTTCGCTACCCTTCAGACTTTGATCGATACTGACAAGCTCGTACATCGGGTTCGAGCCTCCAATTTCGGCATCACAAGCCCCGTCCCAGCGTTGCCACCCTCCGCTCCTGCCATACTGGAGCACGTTGCAGCCTGCGCCCGGAGCTTTCTGAATCCGCATTCGCAGGCTCACTCCCGGCAGAACGAGCCGATAGAAGTACCGACCGCTCATCGCTTTAGGAATGCTGCATGTCCACCCCCACAGTTCGCGAACAATTCCTTGTCATCAGTGCCCTCGGCGCCAACCCCATGGAGCTGACCAACGTCCTGTGCCGTGCCAGCCATGAAAACCGCTGCGCCGTGGTCACCTCCCGCCTGACCCGTCATGGCGAGTGCAGTGCGCTGGTTCTCGAAGTCTCCGGCAGCTGGGATGCCCTGGCACGCCTGGAAGGCAGCCTGCCGGTACTGGCCAAACGGCACGCCTTTACCGTCAACGTGGTACGCAGCGCGGCTCTGGAGAATCGTCCCCAGGCCCTGCCTTATGTTGCTTATGTCAGTTCGGCCTACCGTTCCGACATCATCAACGAGTTGTGCCAGTTCTTCATGGATCACAACGTCGAGCTGGAAAACCTGACCTGCGACACGTATCAGGCACCGCAGACCGGCGGGACCATGCTCAATGCCACATTTACCGTGACGTTGCCGGCCGGCGTGCAAATCAGCTGGCTGCGCGATCAGTTCCTGGACTTCGCCGACGCGCTGAACCTGGATGCCCTGATCGAACCGTGGCGTCCACAGAACCCAATGTAAGGAAGCTTTTCATGGCCGTTGCCATCGACCAACCGGTTGCCGACTTCGAAGCACCCGCCACCAGCGGGCAGACCGTCAGCCTGGCGAACCTCAAAGGCAAGCAAGTGGTGATCTACTTCTATCCAAAGGACAGCACACCGGGCTGCACGACCCAGGGTCAGGGCTTTCGCGATCAACTGCAGGCTTTCAAAGCCGCCAATACCGAAGTGTTCGGGGTTTCTCGCGACAGCCTGAAGTCCCACGAGAACTTCAAGGCGAAGCAGGCGTTCACGTTCGAGCTGATCAGCGACAAGGAAGAAGCGCTTTGCCAGCTGTTCGACGTGATCAAGCTGAAGAAGCTTTACGGCAAGGAATACATGGGCGTGGATCGCAGTACATTCCTGATCGACAAGGATGGCGTCCTGCGTCAGGAATGGCGCGGCGTGAAAGTGCCGGGGCATGTTGATGCCGTGCTGGCTGCCGCTCAGGCGCTGAACAAGGCCTGATACCAAAAAGATCGCAGCCCATGGTCCTGCAAGAATAGAGTTCGTCGCCGTTTATGCGCATCGAACCCAATCCCGCAGGAGCTGCCGCAGGTTGCGATCTTTTTTCGTTTCACCACAATCTACAGCAGTGGCGCCACGACCGGCTCCTTGCGCGGCCACGCGTCCAGCACCGCCTTGAACAGTGTCGCCAGGGGAATGGCAAAGAACACCCCCCAGAACCCCCACAGCCCGCCAAACAGCAGCACTGCACAGATGATCGCCACTGGGTGCAAGTTGACTGCCTCGGAGAACAGCAGCGGCACCAGTACGTTGCCATCCAGCGTCTGGATGATCCCGTACACCGCCATCAAGTAGATGAATTCATCGCTCCAGCCCCACTGGAACAGTGCAATCAGAAACACCGGCACGGTCACCACCACGGCGCCGACATAAGGCACCACTACCGAAATTCCCACCAGCAATGCCAACAGCGCCGCGTAGTTGAGTTCCAAAACAACGAAGGCGATGTAGGTCACGCCACCGCAAATGAAGATCTCGATGACCTTGCCGCGAATGTAGTTGGCGATCTGTCGGTTCATGTCATGGGCGACCCGGGTGATCAATGCCCGCTCGCGTGGCAAGTAGCCACGCACCCACTGGCCGATCATGGCTCTATCCTTCAGAAAGAAGAACACCAGGATCGGCACCAGGACCAGGTAGATCATGATATTCACAAGCAACGGCAGGCTCGATAGCGAGAACGTCAGTGCCCACTGGCCAAATTTTCCGATCTCGCCCCGCGCCGCTTCGATGGCCCGCAGCACCTGTTCGTCGGATACCAGATGCGGGTAACGCTCGGGCAACAACAACAATAGCGATTGCCACTTGGCGAGCATGCCCGGCAATTCATTGAACAACGTGATCAATTGATGCCAAAGCAGCGGCACGACCACCACGATGAATACCAGCAGCACCCCCATGAACAAGGCAAAAACCAGCCCCACCGCCACCCAGCCCGGCACGCGCATCCGTTCGAGCGCCACCACCAACCCTTGCATCAGGTAGGCCAGCACCATCCCGGCCAACACTGGCGCCAGCATGCCGCCCAGGGTGAGGACCGCGGTGAACGCAAGAAACAGCAGCACCGCCAACACCACTGCTTCTTCATCCGAGAAATAGCGCTGAATCCAGTCGCGTAACACTTTGAACATCAATAATCCTTAAGAACAAATGCCGCAGGTTTCAGGCTTTTTTCAACCAGTAACGGTAAACGCCCGCCTCGTCTTCTTCACGAAGCAGCGTATGACCGGCCAATCGGGCAAAGGTGCGAAAGTCGCGCTGCGAGCCCGCATCGGTGGCAATGACCTTGAGTATCGCGCCACTGGCCATCCGATTGAGTTCCATCTTGGCCTTGAGCAACGGCAACGGACAATTCAGGCCGCTGGCGTCCAGCTCAACGTCATGGGCTACAGCATCGATCATTGCATTACTCCGGGTCGGGTAGTCGAGTTGCCTAGAATATCTGGTCGCAGGGCTGGTGTCCGGCTACAGTAAGCTCTTTGTCGACTAAGGCTTTGTGCATGACTTTTTTGCGCCCTACCCTGCTGACGCTCGCTTGCCTGCTCGCCTCACCGGGCTTCGCCGACGACCTGCCGTCACTCGGCGACGCCAGTTCTGCCATTGTCTCGCCGCAGCAGGAATACCAGCTGGGCCGTGCCTGGCTCGCGCTTTTGCGCAGCCAGGTGTCACAACTCAACGACCCGCAACTCAAGGACTACGTCGAATCCAGCGTTTATCGCCTGGTCGAAACCAGCCAGGTCAATGACCGGCGTCTTGAGTTCATCCTGATCAACAGTCCACAACTTAACGCTTTCGCAGCACCCGGCGGCATTGTCGGGGTCAACGGTGGTTTGTTCCTCAACGCCCAGAGCGAAGGCGAATACGCTTCGGTACTGGCGCACGAACTGGCTCACTTGTCGCAGCGCCACTTTGCCCGTGGCGTTGAAGCACAACAACGCATGCAAGTGCCGATGATGGCCGCGCTGCTGGCCGGTATCGTGATTGCCGCAGCCGGTGCCGGTGATGCCGGGATCGCGGCCATTGCGGGTACGCAGGCGGCGGCGATCCAGGAACAACGGCGCTTCTCTCGCCAGAACGAACAGGAAGCCGACCGTATCGGCATCCTCAACCTGGAAAAAGCCGGATACGATCCGCGCTCGATGCCCTCCATGTTTGAGCGCCTGGGGCGGCAGTACCGTTTTGATGCCAAGCCACCGGAATTCCTGCTGACTCACCCGGTTACTGAATCGCGGATCGCGGACACCCGCAACCGCGCCGAACAGGCGCCACAGGGTGGTATCGAAGACACCTTGCGTTATCAATTGATTCGCGCTCGCGTTCAATTGATCTATGAGGAAACGCCAGGTTTGGGTGCCAAGCGCTTCCGTGCCCAGCTGGATGAAAACCCGAAAAGCGATGTTGCTCGCTACGGCCTGGCCATCGCCCAGGTCAAGGGCGGCCAATTGAACGAGGCACGGGAAAATCTCAAGCTGTTGTTGGCCAAGGCGCCAAACGAGATCATCTACAACCTCGCGCAGATTGATCTGGATATCACCAACAATCGGCTGGCCGACGCGCAAACGCGGGTTGACCGGATGCTGACTCAATACCCCGGCAACTATCCACTGAACCAGGTGCGTGTCGATCTGCTGCTGAAACAAAACCGCGCCGCGGACGCCGAAAAAGCGCTGGAAGGCCTGCTCAAGTCACGCCCGGACGATCCGGACGTGTGGTATCAGGTGGCAGAAACGCGCGGCTTGTCGGGCAACATCATCGGCCTGCATCAGGCACGGGCCGAATACTTCGCGCTGGTCGGCGACTACCGCCAGGCCATCCAGCAACTGGACTTCGCCAAGCGCAAGGCTGGCACCAACTTCCCACTGTCGTCACGTATCGATGCCCGCCAGCGAGAGCTGATGGAGCAGGAGCGCATGATCAAGGACATGATGGGATAATTTGAAACCCGTATAAAAAAACCGCCTCTTTCGAGGCGGTTTTTTTGTTCAACCTGCAACCGGTTTATTCAGCCAGTTTGAAGGTGATGAAGCTGGCGCGCCCCTGACGCAATACACGCATCGACACCGAACGATTCTTCGGCAGCGCCTTGGCGATGTCAGTGAATTGCTTGGTGGACTCGATCGCCTGGTTGTTCAGGTGAGTAATGACATCACCCGGTTGCAGACCGATCATCGAGGCAGGACCTTCCTGCACTTCCTTGATCACCACGCCACTTTTGAGGTCGTAGGTTTTCTTCTGTTCCGCGGTCAACTCGACAACCGACACACCCAGGCGATTGCTGCTGCTCTCTGCACCAGACTTCGGCAATGCATCAAGTTCTTTGTCTTCATCAGGAATGGCTCCGACCGTCAGTTCGACGTTCTTGCGCTTACCCTCGCGGATCACTTCCAGATTAGCCTTGGACCCCGATTTCAGTGCACCCACCAGATGCGGCAGATCGGCGGACATGACGATCGGCTGACCGTTCATGCTCAGAATCACATCACCCACCTGCAGACCACCCTTGGCAGCCGGACCGTCATCCTGGATCTGGGCAACCAGCGCACCGGCCGGTTTTTCCAGGCCGAACGACTCGGCCAGATCCTTGTTCACTTCCTGAATCACCACACCCAACCAGCCACGGCTGACTTTGCCGCCACTTTTGAGCTGATTGGAAACGTCCATGGCCACGTCGATTGGAATCGCGAACGACACGCCCATGAAACCACCGGAACGGGTGTAGATCTGTGAGTTGATGCCAACCACTTCCCCGTTGAGGTTGAACAACGGACCACCGGAGTTGCCCGGGTTGATCGGCACGTCGGTCTGAATGAACGGCACATAGTTTTCATTCGGCAGGCTACGACCGACGGCGCTGACGATGCCTTGAGTGACGGTGTGGTCAAAACCGAACGGCGAACCGATCGCCACAACCCATTGACCGGCCTTCAGATCCTGGGATTTGCCGAGTTTGAGAACCGGCAGATCCTTGCCTTCGATTTTCAGCAACGCCACGTCGGAGCGAGGATCAGTACCGACCAGTTTGGCTTTCATTTCACTGCGATCGGCAAGACGCACAAGAATTTCGTCAGCGTCAGCGATCACATGGTTGTTGGTCAGAATGTAGCCATCTGGCGAGATAATGAAACCCGAACCCAGGGATTGGGCTTCGCGCTGACGATCGCCGCGCGGCGATCGCGGTTGCGGCGGCATGCCGCGCTCGAAGAATTCGCGCAGCATTGGCGGCAAGCCTTCAAGGTCAGGCATCTGCTGGTTCACTTTACGATCCGGCAGCTTCTGCGTGGTACTGATGTTCACGACCGCGGGCGACGCCTGTTCAACCAGTTGCGTAAAGTCAGGCAATTCGACTGCTTGTGCAGCGACCGACTGACCGAGCACCAGCACGGTGGCAAAAATGGAAAGATAAGTCTTCAAGCGTGGTATCGACATACGGCTCCCGTTACGACGAGCATGGTTAAGCGATATGGATCAAGGAACACCGAGAAAGATACGCCGGTATTTTTGTTCCGGGAACAACAAACAAGGCCAGAGCCGAGGGGCTCTGACCTATAAAAAATTTTGGGGGGATTTGCAAACTGAAATGCTCACGAAACATTTCGACTGCAGCTCACTGCTTGGTTGCAGTGGCGTCGTTGCGCATGGACAAGGCTATCCGTTCAGCGGTGCCGACCGGAATTTCACCCACTACCGTCACCATCATTTCACCTTGCGCAGTGGTCAATCGCCGGGATACAGCCACCGTTGGCCCCAACTGAGTGCGGGTATCAGTGACGGCAGCGCCGTTCAATGGCTCAAGGAATACAGAAAAACGCGCCAGACCATCGTCATACATCAGGCTATTGACCTGGGTTTTGGTCTCGGGATCCTTGCGTACCGTGCTGCTGGTCAGCTCGAATCCGGGTGGCAACCAGTCTGAATGCCAGGCCTGGGCTGTCTTCACCGCCGAAGCCTTGTCACTGTCGAGGTTGACCGCCTTACAATCGCTGCCGGGCTGCAAATCGCGATCGGACGGAACATCAGCGGTGTCCAGTTGCGTGAACTGGAATCGCTCAAGCAGGCGCCCCTTGTCATCGAGCAACAACGACTTGAGTGGCAGCCCGGTTTCCTTGTCCAGGTGCAACTCAAAACCGTAGCGGTGCTGGTCGCGAGGCGTCAAAGACACAATTACCGCTGAACGCCCGGCAACACGCGACTTGCCGATAACCGCAAGGTCATACCAATTCTTGAGCTTTTGTGGATCAAGTGCACGAGCGGCGGAATTGGGAGAGTCCCCAAGCCCTGTTATCAGGGTGCCGCTGACACATTGTGTCTGACCATCAACGCGCACAACCTCCTGAGCCGATCCGTCGAGCTGGAGTAAACGCTCGCGGACTTTTCCATCATGGACGCGGTGCCAGATGTTATGGGTAGAAAAACTACCGTTACGCTCGTAGACGAAGGTACCGAAGAAGCTTTGCTGTTGCTCGGCCTGACCAAGACGGGTCAACCAGTCCTGGGCTTCATCGGCGTGGGCTGGAACAACGAACCAGCCACCGAGCAGAAGCGAAAGTAGAGGTTTGGCGCGCATGATCCTCCTTAACGGTTTTCCAGGCTTGCGGCACGAGCGTAAGGCAGAGCGCTCTCAGTGCCCTTCAATGCAGCCTGTTGAGCATGTTGGCGCAGGTAGCTTGGCAGACGCTGATCGTGCCAGCCTGGCTGACCCTGCAATACGCCGTTGGCCATTGGACCAGTGGCTTCCGAACTCTCATTGTAGCCTGCCAGAACAGCCGGGCCCTTGACTTGAGGAGCGGCCAGATTCTGTTGGCTGGACTGTTGAGCCAGTTCGACACCGGCGATCTCGTCCTGGTTGTACAGGCGAACGCCCGCCAGTACGGCAACCGTTACCGAAGCAGCGACAGCCAGACGACCCAGGCTGCGCCATGGACCACGAGTGGCTTTTGCCGGTACGGCTTCGTCAGCCAGGGCTGCCGAAACGGCCGCAGCAATGTCCAGACGTGGAAGCAGCAGATCCTTGTGCATTGCTGCCCGAGCGATCTGATAACGAGCCCACGTTTCACGAGTTTCAACATCGTCACAGGCACTGAGTACCCGACGCAATTCCAATTCGTCCGCTTCGTTATCCATCACTGCGGACAGCGATTCCTGCAGGGCTTCACGACTCATGGCGTTCCTCTCTTGGCTGTCGCCGCTGTCTTTAGTTTTCCTGCAACAACGGCTGCAGGGCTTTATCGATGGCCTCCCGGGCGCGGAAGATCCGGGAGCGCACGGTGCCCACCGGACATTGCATGACGCTCGCAATGTCCTCGTAACTCAGACCATCGAATTCACGTAAAGTTAAAGCCGTACGCAAATCTTCCGGCAGTTGCTGAATGGTTCGATGGACGGTGCCTTCGATCTCATCCCGCAGCAAAGCCCGTTCTGGCGACTCGAGATCCTTGAGGCCATGATCGCCATCGTAGAACTCTGCATCCTCGGAACTGACATCGCTATCCGGCGGCCGGCGGCCGCGTGAAACCAGATAGTTCTTCGCCGTGTTGATGGCGATGCGGTAAAGCCACGTATAAAACGCGCTGTCTCCGCGAAAATTTCCTAGTGCACGGTAGGCCTTGATAAAGGCTTCCTGTGCCACATCCTGGGCTTCATGGGTGTCGTGCACAAAACGCACGATCAACCCGAGAATTTTGTGCTGGTATTTCAGCACTAGCAGATCGAACGCTCGCTTGTCGCCGCGTTGAACGCGTTCGACCAGCTGCTGATCCTCTTCCTGGGTTAGCATGAACACTCCTCGATAAGCTCGAAGGAGGCTTGCACAACTAAACGTCCGGACTTGCAAACATAGACTCGGGCTTTTCGCAAAAGTTCTCCCCCTCCAGGCAAGTTTCCTGCGGGCTCTGATCGGCACGCACGAAAAACGCAGCGCGAGATTCCCCGGCTGCGCGAATAATCTTGTCATCGGTTTCGCCGGCAAGGATCCAAAGCAGATCCCGCGCTGAAGCCGACACTGTCCCTTGAATCAGGCAACCGTCTATTGATCTTGGGCCTTTGGCAAAAGTTCCAAATATTTATAGCTGCATGAACCGACATTGTGCGACCGTGCGGCGAAAAAGACTGTTAAATCCACGATACAGTTCAGTTGTCGCCAAATCGACCAAAAAAACATCCGACGAAGCGTCAGCTCTTTTCCATCACAGTAGTTTCACAATGCCATATAGGCTCGGCTATTGTGCCGATCCCCCCCTCTATATACTAGTGGGCTGTTCGCGAACCTGACTCGCCTGTCCAGTTGTCCAGCGCCTCCCTGACCCGGGTCGCTTTGAGCGGAATCCTGAAATGAGCCAACAGTTTCAACACGATG
>NZ_RCNW01000412.1:0-1481 GCF_004307605.1 Pseudomonas sp. Sample_24 | reverse complement strand
GCGTCTGGCCAAGCTGCTGGGCGTGACCGAGAAGGCTCTGCGTCGCCACCGTCACAAGCTGGAAATCTTCCCGGTCTACAAGCGCGTTGACACCTGCGCCGCCGAGTTCGCCACCGATACCGCGTACCTGTACTCGACGTACGAAGAAGAGTGCGAAGCCGCGCCGTCGGGTCGCGACAAGATCATGATCCTGGGCGGCGGTCCGAACCGTATCGGCCAGGGCATCGAGTTCGACTACTGCTGCGTACACGCGGCACTGGCCCTGCGCGATGACGGTTACGAGACCATCATGGTCAACTGCAACCCGGAAACCGTTTCCACCGATTACGACACCTCCGATCGCCTGTACTTCGAGCCAGTGACCCTGGAAGACGTGCTGGAAATCGTCCGCGTCGAGAAGCCGAAAGGCGTGATCGTCCAGTACGGCGGCCAGACCCCGCTGAAACTGGCCCGCGCCCTGGAAGCCGCCGGCGTGCCGATCATCGGCACCAGCCCTGACGCCATCGACCGTGCCGAAGACCGCGAGCGCTTCCAGCAGATGGTCCAGCGCCTGAACCTGCGTCAGCCGCCAAACGCCACCGTGCGCAGCGAAGACGAAGCGATTCGTGCCGCCGCCAAGATCGGTTACCCGCTGGTGGTGCGTCCGTCCTACGTATTGGGCGGCCGTGCGATGGAAATCGTCTACGAAGAAGAAGAACTCAAGCGCTACCTGCGCGAGGCGGTTCAAGTGTCCAACGACAGCCCGGTGCTGCTGGATCACTTCCTCAACTGCGCCATCGAGATGGACGTCGATGCGGTCTGCGACGGCAAAGACGTGGTGATCGGTGCGATCATGCAGCACATCGAGCAGGCGGGTGTTCACTCCGGTGACTCCGCGTGCTCGCTGCCGCCGTACTCGCTGCCGGCACACATCCAGGACGAGATGCGCGAGCAGGTCAAGAAAATGGCCCTGGAACTGGGCGTGGTCGGCCTGATGAACGTACAGTTGGCGCTGCAAGGCGAAGACATCTACGTCATCGAAGTCAACCCGCGTGCTTCCCGCACCGTGCCGTTCGTGTCCAAGTGCATCGGTGTTTCCCTGGCGATGATCGCAGCACGCGTGATGGCCGGTAAAACCCTGCAAGAACTGGGTTTCACCAAGGAAATCATTCCGAACTTCTACAGCGTGAAAGAGGCGGTTTTCCCGTTCGCCAAATTCCCTGGGGTTGACCCGATCCTCGGCCCTGAGATGAAGTCGACCGGCGAAGTGATGGGCGTGGGCGATACCTTTGGTGAGGCGTTCGCCAAAGCCCAGATGGGTGCCAGCGAAGTGCTGCCGACCGGCGGTACTGCGTTCATCAGCGTGCGTGACGACGACAAACCACTGGTTGCGGGCGTGGCCCGTGATCTGATCAACTTGGGCTTCGAAGTGGTCGCCACTGCCGGTACTGCCAAGCTGATCGAAGCCGCAGGCCTGAAAGTGCGCCGCGTGAACAAGGTGA
>NZ_RCNW01000497.1:0-1482 GCF_004307605.1 Pseudomonas sp. Sample_24 | reverse complement strand
TTGTTTACCAAGGAGTTTTCCGTTTCGACTGCGCCGGAAGTGGGGCGAATTATAGGCTTCTAAAATTCGCCGTCAACCCCTTATTTCAAGTTTATTCGGATTTGAGCGTAATACGCGCAAATGCCTTTTTACCTGCCTGGCAAACATGGGTCGCGCCCAGTGCATATATAAAGGTGCGATCCACGACCTCACCATCTACACGCACACCACCAGACCCAAGTAGATCTCGCGCCACGGCCGAGTTCTTGACCAGGCCAGCCTTATTAAGGACAGCTGCGATCGGCATGTCCTCTGCGGCAGTCAATTCGATCTCAGGCAGATCATCCGGCAGCTCGCCATCCTTCATGCGATTCCCGGCTCCGCGGTGAGCATTGGCGGCGGCCTCTTCACCGTGAAAACGAGCAACAATCTCTTCAGCCAGCTTGATCTTGATGTCACGCGGATTAGCGCCCGCCTCGACATCAGCACGCAATGCATTGATCTCATCCATGGAACGGAAGCTCAGCAGCTCGAAATAACGCCACATCAGCGCATCCGGAATGGAAACCAGCTTGCCGTACATGACTCCCGGCGCTTCCTGGATACCGACATAGTTGCCCAAAGACTTGGACATCTTCTTCACGCCATCCAGGCCTTCGAGCAACGGCATGGTCAAAATGCATTGAGCCTCCTGACCATACCCACGCTGTAGCTCTCGCCCCATCAGCAGGTTGAATTTCTGATCAGTACCACCCAACTCGACATCCGCACGCAAGGCGACCGAGTCGTAACCCTGAACCAGCGGATACAGGAACTCGTGAATAGCGATTGGCTGATTGGTCGTGTAGCGCTTGTCGAAGTCATCGCGCTCGAGCATGCGAGCCACGGTGTACTGGGAAGTCAGGCGAATGAAATCGGCCGGCCCCATCTGGTCCATCCAGGTGGAGTTGAAGGCCACTTCAGTCTTGGCAGGATCGAGAATCTTGAATACCTGAGTCTTGTAGGTCTCAGCGTTCTCCAGAACCTGCTCACGAGTCAGCGGAGGACGCGTTGCACTCTTGCCGCTCGGATCGCCAATCATCCCGGTGAAGTCACCGATCAGGAAGATCACTTGATGCCCCAGCTCCTGGAACTGGCGCAGCTTATTAATAAGCACGGTGTGACCCAGGTGCAAATCCGGCGCGGTCGGATCGAAGCCTGCCTTAATACGAAGCGGCTGGCCGCGCTTGAGCTTTTCCACCAGCTCGGACTCGACCAACAGTTCTTCTGCACCACGTTTGATCAGCGCTAGCTGCTCTTCAACCGACTTCATAACCAACCTGCAAGGCTCAGATTCAAAGGGAACCAACCATACAAGAACGTGCGTCAAATACAAGGTTTGCCCGGCGCACGGACGCCAATCCACAGACAGCGATATCCGTGGACTTGCTTCAGAGATGATTTGGTTATATTTTATACAGTTATTTCATCTTCATCATGTCATTCATCTTTTCCAATTCATCT
>NZ_RCNW01000537.1:0-9738 GCF_004307605.1 Pseudomonas sp. Sample_24 | reverse complement strand
ATCGACAAGATCGCCGACTCGCGGATGGAAATCGACATGGCGCGTCTGCTGACCTTGAAAGCGGCGTACATGATGGACACCGTCGGCAACAAAGTGGCGAAAAGCGAGATCGCGCAGATCAAGGTCGTGGCGCCGAACGTGGCTTTGCGGGTCATCGACCGGGCGATCCAGATGCATGGCGGGGCAGGGGTTTCCAACGATTTCCCGTTGGCTTACATGTACGCCATGCAACGCACCCTGCGCCTGGCCGACGGCCCGGACGAAGTGCACCGTGCAGCAATCGGCAAGTTCGAAATCGGCAAGTACGTGCCGAAAGAGATGCTGCGTAGCGGGCAGTAAGACCGCGGCGCCCTCAATCGCCAGCAGGCTGGCTCCCACAGGTTCAGTGTGATCCCTGTGGGAGCCAGCCTGCTGGCGATGGCGTCAGCCCATTCAGCACATCACCATCGGATTCAATACACCCAAACCTCAACCCGTCGATTCTTGATTCGCCCTTCATCGGCATTATTGGCCGCCACCGGCATTTCGGCGCCAAAGCCGCGAACCTCGCGCAGTACCACGCCACTCTTCACCAGCTCCCGGCGTACCGCCATGGCGCGCAGTTTCGACAACAGGTCGGCACGCGCCGGGTCGTCCTTGGCATCGCCAAACCCTACGAGTGTTACCTGGCGATCAGTTTTGTCGTGCTGCTCTATATAGTCGAGTACCCGGGACAAGTCCTGCCTGGCCTTGCTGTCGAGATTGGCGCTGCCTTCGTCGAAGCGGAAATTCACCGACAGCCGTTGGGCGTGGCGGCTGAGTGCCTGATAACCCTCGGGCATCAAGGCATTCGGCGCGACGGCCATGGCTTGGACGGTCTGGGCAATAAAACCGTTGGCAGCGACAATCGCCTGGCCTTTGCTGCTTTGAGCGAACGTCACCAGCGCTTGCGCCCAAGGATTTTCTCCAGTGGGTGGCAAGTAAAAGAACAAGCGGCGCGACAACGGATAGTCTTCCGTGGCGATCAGGTTATTGAGCGGCAGCATGGCCTGGGATTGACCATCGACAATCGCCACCGCTTTGGCTGATCGCACGGAGGGCAGGCCAATGAAACCGATACCTTGTGGGTCCGCACTGACCGCATCGGACAGCTGTTCACTGGATTCAAAGCGTTTCGCCGTACTGCTGAGTTTTTTCCCACGACTGCTCAGGAGCAATTCCTTGAAGGTGTCGTAGGTGCCCGACTGATCATCGCGGGCATATAGATGAATCGTCCCGCCGCTGCCGCCGAGTTCTTCCCAGGTTTTCACTTCGCCACTGAAAATCCGCGCCAGTTGCCCGGTGTCCAGTTGATTCAACGGGTTTTGCGGATGAAGGATAATCGCCAGGCCATCGATGGCGATGACTTGCTCGGCGCCGGGACTTTTCAGGTCGCCGAAAGATTCAAGGCTCAGCCATTCACTGTCCTTGATCGGTCGCGAAGAGGCCGCAAGGTCGGCGCTGCCGTTTTTCAGTGCAGCAAAACCGGTGCTGGAACCATGGGCCGCCAGTTCGACTTCGACCCGGTGCCCTTGAATGGTTTCACCGACGATGCGCAATTCATTGGCATTGTCCGGCGTTTCGCGGTGAATCTTGAGCAAGCCCTGTTCGCGCAGCAGCCCTTCGACCAGCGCCGGCCCCAATGCCGCACCAATGGTGTTGGAACCCTGGATGCGCAACACCGGGCCATGGTCAGGAACCGGCAACGCGCCGGCCATGGCCGTGTGCGGCAAGCCGATGCACAGCATCAACAGGAACAATACGCGCAGCGTCATGCCGGCACCTTATATAGCCGAAGGAGGTGCCGGGAGATTAAGTCAGAAAGGTTTCTGAAATATGACGCTTTCCAGTGTGGGAGCGGGCTTTGCCTGGATTTCAGGGATCAGCTCAGCTCAAGCCAGATCGGCGCATGGTCCGAAGGTTTTTCCATGCCGCGCAGTTCGTAGTCGACGCCCGCGGCCTTGACCCGTGGCAACAGGCCATGGGACGCGAGGATCACGTCGATACGCAGGCCACGCTTGGGTTCGTCTTCAAAACCGCGGCTGCGGTAGTCGAACCAGCTGAAGACATCCGCCACATCCGGGTTCAGGTGACGGAAGCTATCGGTCAGGCCCCAGTTTTTCAGGCGGGCCATCCACTCACGCTCTTCTGGCAGAAAGCTGCATTTTCCGGTTTTCAGCCAACGCTTCATGTTGTCCGGGCCAATGCCGATGTCGCAGTCTTCCGGAGAAATGTTCACGTCCCCCATGACCACCAGCGGCTGCTCATTCTTGAACTGGTTTTCCAGCAGTAGCTGCAAATCGCTGTAGAAACGTTGCTTGGCCGGAAACTTGGTCGGGTGGTCGCGGCTTTCTCCCTGCGGGAAATAGCCGTTCATGATCGTCACCGGCACGCCATTGGCGTCGGCGAAGGTGCCCCAGATAAAACGCCGTTGCGCGTCTTCTTCGTCGGTGGCGAAACCTTTATGCAGGGCCAGCGGCTCCTGGCGCGAGAGCAGGGCGACACCGTAATGACCCTTTTGGCCGTGGAAATACACGTGATAGCCCAGGGCTTTGACTTCTTCAAGCGGGAACTGGTCGTCGTGGACCTTGGTTTCCTGCAGCCCGATCACATCCGGCTGATGCTTTTCGATCAGCGCCGCCAGCTGATGGGGACGGGCGCGCAGCCCGTTGATGTTGAAGGAGACAATCTTCATGGTCGGCAGTCCTGGCAAAAGGGCGATGCTAGCTGACCTGTAGGAATCGGGCCAGTGGCAGGGAAGGGGATTTACCGTGTTCTGTCAGATCTTCGTCGGCAGTTCTGGCCCCATCGCGGGCAAGCCCGCTCCCACAGGTTTCGTGGCTGACGCAAATTTTGTGGGCGACAAAACCCACTGTGGGAGCGGGCTCGCCCGCGATGGGGCCGGTACAGTTCCCACAATGAACGAGTCTGGTCTATACCTGTGGGGGAACTGTGTCGTCGCCCAAAGGCTCGTACCAATAAGAGCGCAGCCATCCGAGCTGTGCCGGGGAGAACAACCGTCATGCCCGAAACCGCCACCGCCATCGCCGATATCCACATGCTCGACAGCGGCTATTCCCGCGAAGCGCGATCCCTGTTGTATCAGGCTTACCGGCACGAGCCGACCTTTGGCTACCTGTTCGAGGCCGAGCGCCCCGGTTATGAACAGCGGGTTCGTGCGACCGTACGCGAACTGGTCAAGCAACACTTTCTGCAGGATTTGCCGGCCATCGGCCTGCTGGTCAATGACCGCTTGATCGGTATCGCCCTGATCGCACCGCCCCAGCGACGGCTGGGCATCACCGAGAGTTGGGCCTGGCGCTTGCGCATGGTGCTCAGCACCGGATTCCGTTGCACCCGGCGCTACCTCGAATATCACGATGCCGTGGCAGCGTGTTCGCCGTCCGATTCGGTTCACGTCTTGCCGTTGCTGGGGATTCATCCGCAATTCCAGGGCAAACACTTCGGTGAGCAATTGCTGCAAGCGGTGCACAACTGGTGCGCGGTGGATGAAAACTCCCAGGGTGTGATCCTCGACACCGGCAACCCGCGTTATCTGGAGTTCTACAAGCGTCAGGGGTATGAGGAAATTGGCGAGGTGGCCGTTGGGCCGATTCGCGAACATGTGTTTTTTCACGCCAACCCACAGGTGGTGCAGAGCGCAACCGCGTAAGGTCGAACTTTGCGCGACCTCCAGGCTCTATCACGCTCCCAAGCTCGTGATAGCATCCGCGCCTATGAAGTTTCCAGGAAGAATTACCAGTGGCGTGCTGATGCTGATCACCAGCTGCGCGGCGCTGGCGCAAAGTGAATTGGATGTGCGGATCAAACCGTCCAACGATGAACTCAAAGCCAATATAGAGGGCTATATCGGCAGCCTCGGCGATCGTGACGAAGAAGCCTTGCTGCGCTTCAGTCGCGGCGCCGAGGAGCAGGCGCGCAAGGCTGCCCAGGCTTTGGGTTATTACCAGCCGCAGATCGACAGCGACGTGAAGGGCGGCGACAAACCGCGCCTGATACTCAACATCGACCCCGGCGAGCCGGTGCATTTGCGTAATGTGACCATCCGCATCGACGGCCCGGCGGCCTCGCTGAAATCCTTTCGCGTTCCGCAAAACCATGCGCTGCAAACCGGCGCCGTGCTCAATCATGGTCAGTACGACAACGCCAAGCGACTGATCCAGAATCAGGCTTCGCGGTACGGCTTTTTCAGCGGCCATTTCACCCGTTCGACACTGTCGGTCGACCCGCGGGCCGGCGTGGCCGATATCGAGTTGATCTACGACAGCGGCCCGCGCTACTCGCTGGGCAAGGTCAAGTTTGAAGGCGACACGCCGTTCGATGAAGATCTGCTGCAACGCATGGTGCCGTTCAAGGCCGGAACGCCCTACGATTCCGAACTGATCGCCGAGCTTAACCAGGCACTGCAATCGAGCGGCTATTTCGAGGGCGTGCGGGTCGATGCGGCGCCGACAGCGTCCAGGAATGAAGTGATTCCAGTGGACGTCAAACTGGAAACCCGCAAGCCACGCACCATGGGCCTGGGCCTGGGTTATTCCACGGACGTTGGTCCGCGAGTGAAGGCCAACTGGACCCGGCACTGGGTCAACCCACAAGGCCACAGCTACGGTTGGGAAGCAGAAGTTTCGGCGCCTCGGCAAAACGTCGGCTTGTTCTACGACATTCCGCTGGACCCGCCGCTGACCGACAAACTGCGTTTCGCCGGTGGTTACCAGAGCGAAGAAATCGCCGACAAGGACAGCCTCAGCAAGTTGCTGACCGTCGGCCCGGAATGGCACAGCAAGCTGCCCAGTGGTTGGCAACGAGTGGTTTCGCTCAAGTGGCAGCGCGAGGAATACCGGCTCGGTGACGACTCCGGCCTCAGTACCCTGTTGATGCCGGGCGTCAGCTATTCGTACCTCAAAAGCGACAACCGCATCGACCCGCACAACGGCTATCGCCTGCAATTCGAAAGCAAAGTGGCCAAGGAAGGCCTGGGCTCGGACAACAACTTGCTGTACGGCACCGCACTGGTCAAAGGCCTGACCACCGTCTTCGACAAGCACCGCTTGCTCGGTCGGGTGCAAGTCGGTGGCAGCGCCACCAATGGCTATAAGTCGATACCGCCGTCGCTGCGCTTTTTCGCCGGTGGCGACCAGAGTGTGCGGGGTTACGACTACCAGAGCCTGTCCCCGGAAAACAATGAAGGCGACCGCATCGGCGGCCGTTACATGGTCGCCGCCAGCGCCGAGTACCAATATTCCGTCGCTGAAAAATGGCGGGTCGCAACCTTCGTCGATCAGGGTAACTCCTTCAATACACTCGAACTGCCAAACCTCAAGACCGGGGTCGGTATCGGTGTGCGCTGGGTGTCTCCGGTGGGGCCGATTCGCCTCGACCTGGCCCATGCGCTGGACGACGATGGCGGTATCCGATTGCACTTCTCCATGGGGCCTGAGCTGTGAAGCGTGTGTATGTGAAGCGTGGCTTGAAAGTCACGCTGCTGGCCGTTCTGGTGCTGCTCATGTTGCTGGTTTTGACCCTGGGCACAGTGCTGGGTACGGCGACGGGCAGCCGCTGGGCGCTCGGTTTTGTGCCGGGGTTGACCCTGGATAATTTCCACGGGCGCCTGGGCGGACAGTGGAGCGCCGATCGTGTGTCATGGCAGCAAGACACCAGCCGGGTTGAACTGAGTAAAGTCATCTTCGCCTGGTCGCCCCTGTGCCTGACCCGCATGACCTTGTGCATCGATCAACTGCAGGCTGATCAGGTGAGCCTGCAGTTCCCGCCGGGTGAGCAAGAGCAGGGCAGCGGGCCGATCAGCCTTCCGGATCTGAAACTGCCGGTGGCGCTCGAACTGGGAGATATCCAAGTCGGCAGCCTGCTGTTCAACGGCAGTGAGCAACTCAAGGGGTTGCAGCTCGCGGCGCACTGGACCGAAAAGGGCATGCAGATCGACTCGGTGAAAGTGCAGCGTGACGATCTGAGCCTGAACCTCTCGGGGCATCTGCAGCCCGGTGGAAACTGGCCGCTCAACGCCGAAGGCCAGTTGACCCTGTCGACCCCGGCGCCCTGGACATTGGCGTTGAAGATTGATGGCGACCTGCTGAAAACCCTGAACCTGAAAGCCGACAGCAGCGGCTATCTCAACGGGCAGCTGTCCGGCGAGCTGCAACCTCTGGTGGAAAACCTGCCGGCCAAGGTGCGCATCACCGCCGATGGCTTCAAACCGAGTGCCGATCTGCCGGACACCTTGCAACTCAACCAACTGGAACTCACCGGCGCGGGTGACCTGAAAAACGGCTATGCGTTGATTGGTAGCGCGACGCTGCCCGCCGAGCAAGGCCCGGTCGCGCTGGCGCTGCAGGGCAAGGTCGACGCCAACGGTGCGCAGATCGCTGCACTGGACCTGACGGCCAGCGACAAGCAAAGCCTCAAGCTCACAGGGCAACTGGACTGGAGCAAAGGCCTGAGTGCCGAGGCCAAAATCGACTGGCTGGATTTCCCCTGGCACCGCCTCTACCCGCTGATCGACGAGCCGCAAGTGGCCCTGCGCAGCTTCAACGGTGAAGTCTCCTATACCGATGGCAAATATCTCGGCAACTTCAAGGCTGCGCTCGACGGACCGGCCGGTGCGTTCAGCCTGACCAGTCCGTTCGCGGGCGACCTGACGAAAATCTATCTGCAGCAACTGCAACTCACCGCCGGGCAGGGCAAGGCCGAAGGGCACCTGAACCTGCAATTTGCCGATGGCATCGCTTGGGACACTGCGCTGGACCTGTCGGCGATCAACCCGGCGTACTGGGTCGCGGAGTTGCCGGGAACGTTGGCCGGGCCGCTGCGCAGCAAAGGCGAGATGAAAGATGAAAAGCTCAGCCTCAGCGCTGACCTCGATCTGAAAGGAAAATTGCGCGGCCAACCGGCGGTGCTGCAAGCCAAGGCTGACGGCGCCGGCGAGCAATGGAACCTCAACACCCTGCAGATTCGCCTCGGCGACAACAGCATCAATGGCAAAGGCAGTCTGCAACAGAAGCTCAGTGGCCAGATCGATATCAAGCTGCTGCGCCTGGCCCAGCTGTGGCCGCAATTGCGCGGGCAGCTCAATGGCCGGGTCGATGTCGCCGGCACGCTCAAGGCGCCGCAGGGCAAGCTCGGATTACAGGGCTCGCAACTGGCTTTCGAGGACAACCGCCTGCAAAGCCTGAATCTCGATGCAACCCTAGACAGCGCCCAGCGGGCGAAAATCGACCTCAAGGGCAGCGGCATCCAGGCAGGCGATACGTCGCTGGGCACCCTGGTTGCCAGCGGTCAGGGCGATATCAGGAACCAGAAACTGAGCCTCGACTTGCAGGGGCCGAAACTGAAGCTGGCCCTCGGCCTCGACGGTGCGCTGGACAAAGGCAACTGGCGCGGACGCCTGGCCAGTGGCGATATCCAGGCCGGTGGTCAGGACTGGAAGCTGCAAGGTCCGGCGAAACTGGAGCGCCTGGCGGACGGCAAAATCAACTTCGGCGCTCATTGCTGGGCGTCCGGCCCGGCCAGCCTGTGCGGCGAAGACCAGCGTCTGATGCCTGAACCGAAGCTGCGTTATCACCTCAAGCAGTTTCCAATCGAAAGTCTCGCGCAATGGCTGCCCAAAGACTTTGCCTGGCAAGGGCGGCTTAACGCTGACGTGCAACTGGACCTGCCCGCCAGCGGCCCGAATGGCGTGATCAGCATCGATGCCAGTGGCGGCAACCTGCGTGTGCGCGAGAAAGACCAATGGCTGGACTTCCCTTACCAGACCCTCAAGCTCACCAGCAAACTCACACCCAAACGCATCGACACCGACCTCAATTTCGTCGGCGGCAAGCTCGGTGAATTGATGGTGCAGGCTCAGATCAATCCGTTGCCGAAGAACAAGCCGCTGACCGGTTCGTTCCGCTTGAGTGGCCTGGACTTGTCGGTGGCGCGTCCCTTCGTGCCGATGGTCGAGAAACTGACCGGGCGCCTCAATGGCAGCGGCACGATTTCCGGGGGGCTGCTGACACCGCTGGTCAATGGCAGCCTGTTGCTCAGCGACGGCGAGGTGTCCGGCCCCGAGTTGCCGCTGGAAATTCAAGCCTTGCGGTTGCAGGCGGTGATCGCCGGTGAAACCGTTCAGCTCGACGGCGGCTGGAAAAGTGGCAAGACCGGGCAGGGCAGTCTGAACGGCAACATCGCCTGGGGGCAGGCGCTGGAAGTGGATCTGGCGCTCAAGGGTTCGCGATTGCCGGTCAGCATCGAACCTTACGCCAAGGTCGAAGTGGCGCCGGATCTGACCATCTCGATGAAGGGGGACGAACTGGCCATCGCCGGTAAAGTGCAGGTGCCCAAGGGCGACATCACCATTCGCGAATTGCCGCCGTCGACGGTCAAGGTTTCCGATGACACGGTGATCGTCGGTCAACAGACGGAAGAGGGCAAACCGCCGCTGGCGATGAAAATGGACATTGATGTGGTGGTCGGTGAAGAAAAACTCAGTTTTTCCGGGTTCGGCCTGACCGCGAATGTTCAGGGGCACGTGCACATCGGCGACAACATGGACACCCGTGGCGAGCTATGGCTCAACGACGGCCGCTACCGCGCCTACGGCCAGCGCCTGTCGGTGCGTCGGGCGCGGCTGTTGTTTGCCGGTCCGATCGACCAGCCGTATCTGGACGTCGAAGCGATTCGCCAGACTGACGACGTAATCGCCGGCATCCGCTTGAGCGGCAGCGCTGAACAGCCGACCACACAGATTTTTTCCGAGCCGGCCATGAGCCAGGAGCAGGCGCTTTCCTATCTGGTGCTGGGGCGTCCGCTGAGTACCAACGGTGAAGACAACAACATGCTTGCCCAGGCGGCGCTTGGTCTGGGTCTGATGGGCAGTTCGGGGGTCACTGGCAGTCTGGCGAAGAATCTGGGAATCGAGGATTTCCAGCTCGATACTCAGGGCAGCGGTAACGCCACCAGCGTTGTGGCCAGCGGGAATCTTTCGGAGAAGCTCAGTTTGCGCTATGGGGTTGGGGTGTTTGAGCCGGCTAATACCATTGCCTTGCGTTACAAGCTGAGCAAGAAGGTTTATCTGGAAGCGGCGGGTGGGGTGGCGAGTTCGCTGGATATCTTTTATAAGCGGGATTTTTAGACTAGGCGGCCTAGTAGCCGACCTGGTTCTTGGTTGGTTGAGTACATATCCGTTTCTTCGGTAACGGCTGCTGGCGGTTTCGCCCTTACGGCGAGTCCCTTTTTCAAACGCCAAAAAGGAACCAAAAGGCTCGCCCCTTACGTTCGGCCCCTCGCTAGGGCTCGGGGTACCTTCGTTCCGGCATTCATCCGGGGGCATCGCCTCCGGTCTGCTTCGCGACGACCTCCTCTCGATGTGTGCGGCTGCGCCGCACGGCGCTACGCGCCCACCCCCGGATAAACGCCTCCACTCAGCCTGCCGAGGGGGCGGGTGGATCAAGATCAAAAGCGGCAGGCGAGCTAACGCTCGGCCTGTTGAGTGGTGAGAAGCAACGGTGGTTGTATGGCGTTTTGCTTTTGCTTTTGCTCTCCTGTGGGAGCTGGCTTGTCGGGTCGCCGCATCGCAGCGATGGCGGCCTGCCAGCCAACCAATTTCTGCCAGATGTCCTCTGTCCCTGTGGGAGCTGGCTTGCCAGCGATGGCGGCCTGCCAGCCAACCAATTTCTGCCAGATGTCCTCTGTCCCTGTGGGAGCTGG
>NZ_RCNW01000323.1:0-1489 GCF_004307605.1 Pseudomonas sp. Sample_24 | reverse complement strand
CTGGAACGCGGAGCGTCCCTTGAGGCATTCCCACGCAGAGCGTGGGAACGATCAAACAAGCAGGTAAAAAAAGGCCCCGAAGGTTCACACCCCGGGGCCTTTTGCATTGCAGCGAAGGTTTACGCCGCTTTCGCTTCCGGCTGGCTCAGCGAACGGTTCAGCGCGCTGAACAGTGCCTTGAAGCTGGCGGTGGTGATGTTCTCATCGATACCCACGCCGTGCACCGCACGTTCACCGTTTACACGCAGTTCGATGTAGGCCGCCGCCTTGGCATTGGTGCCCGCGCCGATGGCGTGTTCGTTGTAGTCCATGATTTCCACAGGAATCGGCAGGCCGGCCACCAACGCTTCCAGCGCGCCGTTGCCCTTGCCGCGCCAGTGCAGGTTGGTTTCACCCTGACCTTTGCTGGCCACTTCCACTTCGACGGCGCTGTTGCCGTTTTCTTCCTGCAGGCGATGGCTGACCAGCGCGTACGGGGTGTTGGCTTGCAGGTACTCGCTGTGCAGCAGGGCGTGGATCTGCTGGGCAGTCATTTCCAGGCCCAAGCGGTCGGTTTCACGCTGCACCACCTGGCTGAACTCGATTTGCATGCGACGCGGCAGGCTGATGCCGTATTCCTGCTCCAGCAAGTAGGCGATGCCGCCCTTGCCCGACTGGCTGTTGACGCGGATCACCGCCTCGTAGCTGCGACCGATATCGGCCGGGTCGATCGGCAGGTATGGCACTTCCCACAATGCATCGGATTTCTGCTGGGCGAAGCCCTTGCGGATTGCATCCTGGTGCGAACCGGAGAACGCGGTGTGCACAAGGTCGCCAACGTACGGATGACGCGGGTGTACCTGGATCTGGTTGCACTCTTCGACGACTTTGCGCACGCCATCGATGTCGGAGAAATCCAGTTGAGGGTCGAGACCCTGGGTGTACATGTTCAGGGCCACGGTCACGAGATCGACGTTACCGGTGCGCTCGCCGTTGCCGAACAGGCACCCTTCGACACGGTCGGCGCCAGCCATCAGGCCCAGTTCGGTGGCGGCTACGCCAGTACCACGGTCGTTGTGGGTGTGCAGGCTGATGATCACGCTGTCACGACGGTTGATGTGACGGCCGAACCATTCGATCTGGTCGGCATAGATGTTCGGGGTCGCGCATTCGACGGTGGCCGGCAGGTTGAGGATCATCTTGTGCTCAGGCGTCGGGTTCCAGACCTCGATCACCGCATCACAGACTTCCTTGGCGAACTCCAGCTCGGTAGCGCTGAAGGTTTCCGGGGAGTATTCGAATGTCCACTCGGTTTCAGGCTGCTGGGCGGCGTATTTGACGAACAGCTTGGCCGCGCTGACGGCGATTTCCTTGATCCCGTCCTTGTCCTGATTGAAGACAATGCGGCGGAAGGAAGGGGAGGTCGCGTTGTACAGGTGAACGATGGCTTTCTTCGCGCCACGCAGAGATTCGAACGTGCGCTCGATCAGGTCTTCACGGCCCTGGGTCA
>NZ_RCNW01000165.1:0-9741 GCF_004307605.1 Pseudomonas sp. Sample_24 | reverse complement strand
CTGGCGGCAAAGGCACTGCAGACGAGAAATTCGCTGCGCTGCAAGACGCAGGCGTTAAAACCGTGCGTTCGCTGGCAGACATCGGCAAGGCTCTGGCCGAGCTGACTGGTTGGGCTGTCAAGTAAGCCTCGCGCTTAGCTGACGCTTTACCAAACAAAGGCCACCTTCGGGTGGCCTTTGTCGTTTCCGGGATTAAAGATATTCGCAGGCCTTTTGTGGCGAGGGAGCTTGCTCCCGCTGGGCCGCGAAGCGGCCCCTAAACCTGCAAATATCATTGTTCCAGACCCACCTTATTGCCTGCCTCTTGCGTCTGCTTTGCAGCCGAGCGGGAGCAATCTCCCTCGCCACAGAGATCGGTTGTGAAATTTAGATATGTAAACGCGACATTGAAGTGTCGCGTATCGGAATGTTCGCCCTCTATCAGTGCGTTTTTCAGCCAAATTCGTTAGGCTACGCGCCATTTTTGCGTCCGCGGCCCACAAGGCAGCAACGCGCTAAAAGGGTCGGTCTTATACGGACTGACAGCATTTCCCTCACCCATAGGGAAATCCATCTCTAAATTCCGATTCAGTAGTGTGGTATTTCCTTAATGAAAGTGTTGAAAGGCCAGGACATCCTGGCACTTGGTTTTATGACGTTTGCCCTGTTCGTCGGGGCTGGCAACATCATCTTCCCGCCTATCGTCGGCTTGCAGTCCGGACCTCATGTCTGGATGGCGGCGCTGGGCTTTCTGGTCACGGCGGTCGGCCTGCCGGTGATCACGGTTGTGGCGCTGGCCAAGGTGGGCGGCGCGATGGACGCGCTGAGCAGCCCGATCGGTAAAGTCGCCGGTGGTCTGCTGGCAGCGGCTTGCTACCTCGCGGTCGGTCCGTTGTTCGCGACGCCGCGTACGGCCACCGTATCTTTCGAAGTGGGCCTGGCGCCATTGACCGGTGAGAGTCCGTTGGCGCTGTTCCTCTATAGCTCGGTGTACTTCCTGCTGGTGTTCTTCATCTCGCTGTATCCGGGACGTTTGCTCGACACTGTTGGGCGCTTCCTTGCGCCGCTGAAAATCATCGCCCTGGCCGTGCTGGGCATTGCCGCGTTCGCCTTGCCAGCCGGTGACATCGGTCACGCAACCCCTGAATACGTTGCAGCACCGTTCTCCCAAGGCTTCATCAATGGTTACCTGACCATGGATACCTTGGGTGCCCTGGTATTCGGTATCGTCATCGTCAACGCGATCCGCTCCCGCGGTGTCGAATCGCCAGCGCTGATCACTCGTTACGCGATCATCGCCGGGCTGATTGCCGGTGTAGGTCTGGCACTGGTTTACGTCAGCCTGTTCCGCCTCGGTTCGGGTAGCCACGAAGTAGCCGCCGGCGCGACCAATGGCGCGGCGGTATTGCACGCCTACGTGCAGCACACGTTCGGTTCGTTGGGCAGTGGCTTCCTTGCAGTGTTGATCTCCCTGGCGTGCCTGGTGACGGCGGTCGGTCTGACCTGTGCCTGCGCCGAGTACTTCAGTCGTGTGGTGCCGCTGTCCTACAAGACGCTGGTGATCATTCTTGCCGCCTTCTCGCTGCTGGTGTCCAACCTGGGCCTGACCAAGCTGATTGCGTTCTCGATCCCGGTACTCACCGCGATCTACCCGCCGTGCATCGTTCTGGTGGCGTTGAGCTTCTGCAAGGATTTCTGGCATGAGCAGGGTCGCATCCTCGGCCCGGTCATGCTGGTGTCGTTCATCTTCGGCATGATTGACGCCCTCAAGGGTGCTGGTCTGGCGGACTGGATGCCGAGTCAAATGGCGCATCTGCCACTGAGCGAGCAGGGACTGGCCTGGCTGGTGCCGTCGGTGATGACCCTGGTGGTCGCCGTGGTTTGCGACCGTCTGTTGGGCAAGCGCGAAGAAGCGCTGGCGTAAGCATTGCCGACCCGTCACAAGCGGGTTGACAGGCAGAAACAGAAATGCCCCGTATCAATCGATACGGGGCATTTTTTTATGGGTTTGAGGCAGTGTCTTTTTCCCTGAGCTAACGTCGAAGCACTACCTGTGCAGGAGCGAGGCTTGCCTGCGAATGCGGTATGTCAGTCGATGTATCGGTTGAATGGTCTATCGCTTTCGCGGGCAAGCCTCGCTCTTACAGGTTTCACCGTCGCCACCGTCTCACAGGGAATTGCATGTCGTTCATTCACGCCAACCTGATCCACATTCTTGCCGCCATCTGGTTTGTCATCTGCTGGGGCGGTTACACACGTTATGCCACCTGGAAGGGCCGTGACACGGCGTGCCTGGCCAGCGTTCTGCACCTCTATCGCGAAGACTGGATGCGCCGCATGCTGCTGCGCGACAACCGCATCGCCGACGCCAGCGTGATCGGCAATCTGGAGCGCAACGCGTCGTTCTTCGCCTCCAGCACGTTGATTATCCTGGCGGGTATTCTCACCGTGCTCGGAGCATCGGAGCGAGCGGTCTCGCTGTTGGCGGATATCCCGATGGTGCAGCAGGCCTCCCAGGGCATGTCGGAAATCAAGCTTCTGTGCCTGGCGCTGGTGTTTGTCTATGCATTCTTTACCTTTAGCTGGTGCATGCGTCAGTACAACTTCGCAGCCATTCTGGTCGGCTCGGCCCCCATGGTCGGTGAGCGCCATGTGTCCGAACAGGAGCGCAAGGCCTTTGCCGCTCGCGCGGCGCGCGTCATCTCAATGGCCGCCAACCAGTTCAACTTCGGTCTGCGCTCCTACTACTTCGGCATGACCATGCTCGCCTGGTTCGTCAGCCCGTGGTTGTTCATGCTGATGAGTGCCGGTGTGGTGTTCGTGTTGTATCGCCGCGAGTTCCACTCCGACGTTCTCGACGTGATGGTCTATACCCCTACAGAGGCACCAATGCCCGAGGTGAATAAAGAGGCTGCTTGATGAGTATTCCATTCTGGTGTGTGTTTATCAGTGCCGTACTGATTTATGTGGCGCGGATGCCCGTGACCACGGCCATGAAAGAGCAGGGCGGCTACGACAACCACTTGCCGCGCCAACAGCAAGCGCAACTCACGGGGTTGGGGGCTCGTGCGGTAGCGGCACATCAGAACAGTTTTGAGGCGTTCATATTGTTCGCGGTTGGTGTGCTGATGGCGCATACCACGCAGACAGCGGGCTGGCTTATCGACTTGTTGGCGATCATCTTCGTGATCTCGCGAGTTCTCTATTTGGTGTGTTACTGGAAGGATCTGGCGTGGCAGCGCAGTCTGGTTTGGCTAGTGGGATTAATCTGCTCGTTGTTGTTGATGATTAGTCCGACTTTTCGCACGATTTTGCTTTAGCGCTGACATTGCAAAAAAATCAGGCAAAAGAAAACCCGCACTTGGCGGGTTTTCTTTTTCGACGCTAAAAACCGGTTTAGTTTTTAGGCGCTGCTTCTTTAGCAGCTTCTGCGTTCGATTCAGCCTGATCTTTGGCGGCTTCGGCGTTTTCTTTCGCCGCGTCGTTCACTTTATCCTGAGCTTTGTTCATGTCTTGCTGAGCTTGCTCAGCATGTTTGGCTGCATCTTGAGCTTTGTCCTCGGATTTTTTATCGCAGGCAGCGAGACCGAGGGAAGCGGTCAACATCAAGGCAATAGCTAAAGTCTTACGCATGGGGTGTTTCTCCTTATGGAAAATATCTATCTGGCCTTAAGAGCCCAGCCGTCAGGGTTAAGTTCCTCACTTTGTTCAGATATATAAGTTTGTTCTAAAACGGAACTTTTACCCGGACTGTTACTGCACTGTCCGAATGTTAAACAAGAGTATTTATCAAATGGCCGAAAACCCCGTTTTTGAGCGTGCGACGCGATTTCTGTCGGCGCTTCGACATTGTCAGGTACTCGGTTTGCGGGTTCACAGCGCGAGTACCGAGGGGCTTACGGTGGTACTGCCTTACAGTCCGCAAATCGTTGGAAACCCACAGACAGGCGTCATTCACGGCGGCGCACTGACATCGCTGATGGACACCGCATGCGGTATGTCCACACTCTGTGTGCTGCCCGAGTTCGAAGTCTGTCCGACCCTCGATCTGCGCATCGATTACATGCATGCCGCCGAGCCGCATAAAGATGTCTACGGCTTCGCCCAGTGTTACCGGGTCACCACCGACGTGATTTTCGCCCGCGGCTTTGCCTATCAGGACGATCCTGAACAACCAATTGCCCATGTCGTGGGCACGTTCATGCGCATGGGCAAGAACATCAAGGGCACCAAGGGTTTTGGTGGCGCCATCGCCGGAGTCAGGAAATGAGCGATTTTCAAGAACGACTGCAGGCGGCCCATGAGAAGGGCGAGTACAGCTCGCTGCTGCAATTGATTCCCTATGCCGGGCTGATCGGTGTCGAATGTTCGCGGGTGGGCGATGACTTGCTGTTCCGCCTGCCGGCGAACAAGGACAACATTGGTAACCCTTTATTGCCTGCGATCCATGGCGGCGTGATCGCCGGTTTCATGGAACTGTCCGCGGCGCTGCATCTACTGATTGCCACCGGATCGCCGGGGGTGCCGAAGATTATCGATTTTTCCCTCGATTACCTGCGCGCCGGGCAATTCCGTGATACCTGGGCCAGGTGCCAGGTCTGCCGTCAGGGGCGGCGGGTGGCCAACGTGGCGATTACCGCCTGGCAAACCACCGAAGGCGAGCCCATCGCCACAGCCCGGGCGCATTTCAAACTCGAGGAGCCCTTGAAATCCTGAACTGAGCCCCCAACTCTGATGACAACCCGCCGCCGACCGCTCAAGGTCGCGGCCAATGCCATCTGATTGGAGTTTGATGACCATGAGTGTGGAAACTCAAAAGGAAACCCTGGGCTTCCAGACCGAGGTAAAGCAGCTGCTGCACCTCATGATCCATTCGCTGTATTCCAACAAGGAAATTTTCCTTCGCGAACTGATCTCGAACGCCTCTGACGCTGTAGACAAATTACGTTTCGAAGCGCTGTCCAAGCCAGACCTGCTGGAAGGCGGCGCCGAACTGAAAATCCGTGTGAGCTTCGACAAGGACGCTAAAACCGTCACCCTCGAAGACAACGGTATCGGCATGAGCCGCGAAGATGCGATCACCCATCTGGGCACCATCGCCAAATCCGGCACTGCCGACTTCATGAAGCACCTCACCGGCGACCAGAAGAAAGATTCGCACCTGATCGGCCAATTCGGTGTCGGTTTCTACTCAGCATTCATCGTCGCTGACAAAGTCGACGTGTACAGCCGTCGTGCCGGCACCGCCGCCAGCGAAGGCGTGCACTGGTCATCCAAGGGCGAAGGCGATTTCGAAGTTGCAACCATCGACAAAGCCGAGCGCGGCACCCGCATCGTTCTGCACCTGAAATCGGGCGAAGACGAATTCGCCGATGGCTGGCGTCTGCGTAACATCATCAAGAAGTACTCCGACCACATCGCCTTGCCAATCGAGCTGCCCAAAGAAGTGGCGGCCGCTGAAGGTGAAGAGAAGCCAGCCGTTGAATGGGAAACCGTCAACCGCGCCAGCGCGCTCTGGACTCGTCCGCGTACCGAAATCAAGGACGAGGAATACCAGGAGTTCTACAAGCACATCGCTCACGACTTCGAAAACCCGCTGAGCTGGAGCCACAACAAAGTCGAAGGCAAGCTGGAATACAGTTCGTTGCTGTACGTGCCAGCCCGTGCTCCGTTCGACCTGTACCAGCGTGAAGCGCCGAAAGGCCTGAAGTTGTACGTACAGCGTGTGTTCGTCATGGACCAGGCCGAATCGTTCCTGCCGCTGTACCTGCGCTTCATCAAAGGTGTGGTCGACTCCAACGACCTGTCGTTGAACGTGTCGCGGGAAATCCTGCAGAAAGACCCGATCATCGACTCCATGAAGTCGGCGCTGACCAAGCGCGTGCTCGACATGCTGGAAAAACTGGCGAAAAACGAGCCTGAGCAATACAAGGGCTTCTGGAAGAACTTCGGCCAGGTCATGAAAGAAGGCCCGGCAGAAGATTTCGCCAACAAGGAAAAGATCGCCGGCCTGTTGCGTTTCGCATCGACCCATGGCGACGATGGCGAGCAGGTTGTTGGCCTGGCCGATTACCTGGCGCGTGCCAAGGAAGGTCAGGACAAGATTTACTACCTGACTGGCGAAACCTACGCACAAGTCAAAAACAGCCCGCACCTTGAAGTCTTCCGCAAGAAGGGCATCGAAGTGCTGCTGCTGACCGACCGCATCGACGAGTGGCTGATGAGCTACCTCAACGATTTCGACGGCAAGAGCTTTGTCGACGTGGCACGCGGTGACCTGGACCTCGGCAACCTGGACTCGGAAGAGGACAAGAAGGCCGCTGAAGAAGTCGCCAAGTCCAAAGAAGGTCTGGTTGAGCGTCTGAAGACGGCGCTGGGCGAGTCCGTAGCCGAAGTTCGGGTTTCCCATCGTCTGACCGATTCCCCGGCGATCCTGGCCATTGGCGAGCAGGACCTCGGTCTGCAAATGCGCCAGATCCTCGAAGCCAGCGGGCAGAAGGTTCCGGATTCGAAGCCGATCTTCGAATTCAACCCGGCTCACCCGCTGATCGAGAAGCTCGACAATGAGCAGAGCGACGAGCGCTTCGGCGACCTGTCGCACATCCTCTTCGATCAGGCGGCCCTGGCGGCCGGCGACAGCTTGAAAGATCCGGCGGCCTACGTACGTCGACTGAACAAGCTATTGGTTGAGCTGTCGGCTTAATCAGGTTGTAGAAAAACCCGCTTCGGCGGGTTTTTTCATTCTGGTGTTTACAAGTCAGGAGTCAGAAATGAGCCAAATCACTGTACGTTCCGTTGCCTATCAGATTGACGGCCAGGCCTACGAAAGCCGTCTGGCCTTTGATGCCGGCCACCAAGGCCCGCGTCCGGGTTTGTTGATGGCGCCGAACTGGATGGGTGTTGGTGCCGGCGCCGAGGAGATCGCCAAGTCGGTTGCGGCCAAGGGTTATGTGGTGCTGATCGCGGACCTCTACGGCCAATCGGTGCGTCCGCAGAACAATGATGAGGCAGCTGCGGCAATGATGCCGCTGAAGAATGACCGACCCTTGCTGCGCAAGCGCATGCAAGTGGCGTTCGAGCAGTTGCAAAGCCAGGGTGAGGCCGCTGTCGATACCTCGAAGCTGGCCACGTTCGGTTTCTGCTTTGGCGGTTGCTGTGCGCTGGAATTCGCTCGCACCGGTGCTCCGGTGAAGGCGGCGGTGTCGTTCCACGGTACGCTCGATACCCCGGACGTCAACGATGCGAAAAACATCAAGGGCTCGGTATTGGTGCTGCACGGCGCGTCCGATCCATTGGTACCGAAAGAGCAACTGCCGGCGTTCGAAGATGAAATGAATGCGGCGGGTGTGGATTGGCAGCTGCTGAGCTACGGCGGCGCATTCCATTCGTTCACCGATCCGCATGCGAATGTGCCGGGCATGATGATGTACGACGCCAAGGTCGCCGCCAGGGCGTTCACCGCGATGCACAACCTGCTGGATGAAGTGTTCAAGGGCTGACAGTAATTCGATCGGTCCCACGCGCAGCAAAGGAATGCCTCAACGGACGCTCCGCGTTCGGCTCTGGATGGGACGCGGAGCGTCCCGGGCTGCATTCCCACGTAGAGCGTGGGAGCGATCATCACAGCGGAGTGGGTTCGCTTCGTCCTTTTGGCAGTTCGATTCGCTCAACTTCCCCCGGCACTGTCGGCCAATCTCCGGCCGCCCAGCGCCGGCGCGCTTCGTCGATGGCCGCCGGATCGCTCGCCACGAAATTCCAGTTGATCCGTCGCGGTCCATCCAGCGGCGCACCACCGAACAGCACTGCATGACAATCGCTCTCGGCGAACAGTGTCATCTCTTCCCCGGCCGGCAAGACCACTAGCGAATGCGGTTCTACCGGCTCGCCATCCAGGTGCACATCGCCGCTCAACACATACAGCGCTCGTTCTTCATGCTCGGTTGGAATCAGCAAAGTCGTCGCCGTTTGCAGGTTCAATTCCGCGTAGAGCGTAGGAGAAAGAACAGGTACCGGTGACTCAAGGCAGAAGCCTGACCCGGCGATCATGCGGATCTTTACCCCCAGGTTATCACCGACCGGGAGTGTCGCTGCCGGGTGATGGCTGTAATGCCCTGGACCTTGTTCATGATCCTTGGGCGAGGCCAGCCAGATTTGCAAGCCGTGCAGCTTGAAACTCCGATCCCACAGCGGCTCAGGCGTGCGTTCAACGTGAGCGATGGCGCTGCCGGCCGTCATCCAGCTGACATCGCCGGCGTTGACCACTTGATCCGAACCGAGGCTGTCCTTGTGCTGAAGCTGCCCCTCGAACAAGTAGGTAAGGGTCGACAGGCCGATATGCGGATGCTGTCGGATGTTCATGCCTTTGCCTGCCGGATACTCGGTTTCGAGCATGTGGTCGAAAAAAACGAAAGGTCCGACGCTGCGGCATTTGGCTGACGGCAACGGGCGAAGAATCGGCTGGCCTTCGACATCTTCAGCGCGAGGGCGGATCACGAGCGGAGTGTTCATGGTGCGTTCCAGACTGAGCGGGTAATGCCGTCGAGCATAACCCGCTTGCGCAGCCCTTGCCGCTATTGGCTGAATGCACCTTCCGAGAGGTGGGTTTCGATGCTGACTTCGGACGTGGTCATCAGCTTGTGGATCGGGCAGCGGTCAGCCACGCGATGCAGTTCGTCACGCTGTGCATCGGTCAGCACGCCCTTGAGCGTCAGCTTCACGTGTAGCGCGTATTTGCCTTTCTGTTCTTCGCTGTTATCGCGCTTGACCTCGACACCGACGCCAGTCAGCGGTATGTCCTTTTTCTTCGCGTACATCTTCAGGGTCAGGGCCTTGCATGCGCCCAATGCCGCGTCGAAGTAATCGTGTGGTTCCGGTGCAGAGCCTTCGCCGCCCGCGGAAACCGGGGCATCGGCAAACAATTGGTGGTCATCGATCTGTACGGTATGGCGAAGACCTTCAGCGGAAACGGTGTTGACGGTGACAGTCATGGAAAACCTCGCTAGCGACAGGAATAGTCATTCGATCAAAAAAGACCTTGAAGGTATAGAGCATGCCTGCGGTGACACGTTCCGGTTTTTTGTCCAGGCATGAAAAAGCCCCGCGATTGCGGGGCTCCTTCGTATCGTTGCGGATCAGCTGCCCTTGACAGCCTTGCCGTTGACGGTGCCGTCCAGGAGCATGATGTTGTACTCCTTGCCGTCGGTTTCGACCTGTTGCAGACGGACCAGCAGGTAGTCCCAATCCTTGGCGAACCACAGCACGGTGATGCGCTTGCTTTGGGTCGGGTCGCGAACGCGCTCGACCTTGATCGCATCGATCTGGCCAGCCTTGGTGTCGACTTTTTCCGAGCCCAGCACGCGGAAGTCATAGGTATCGACTTCGCCATCATCGACAACCTGATAGCTCATGCTTTTTTTGCCGGCAGCCACGTCATGTTGCAGTGCCAGTTGATAGGTGGATTTGTCGAAGATGCCGCGGTTCAGCGGGATATTGACTGCGTCACCACGATCGGTGCCGGTGACCTTTTTGGCGGCCCAGTCGAAATCCAGGTCAGCCTTTTTGGCTTTGCCCAGGCCACCACGTTCGAAGTGGTAGGACTGGGGCAGCAAGGTGTCCTTGTCGACCGTCAGGGTGCTTTCTTCGGACAGGCTGGCGATCATCATTGACGCCTTGAAGCTGAGTTTCCAGACGCCGTTGGCTTCCTTGGCCAGGCTGCGTTCGGCGGTGCCGCTCATGGGCAACTGCTTCCAGTCGGCGGTGTAG
>NZ_RCNW01000088.1:0-1493 GCF_004307605.1 Pseudomonas sp. Sample_24 | reverse complement strand
TGTAAGCCCCCGCCGTACTCGCCAGGCTGATCGCCAGCGCCGCCATCTCTTCCTCGCGCCCCCAACGCTTCATGGGGATCAGCGCCGTATCCTCGGCCAATGCCTGCTTATCATTGCCGATATGCTGGGTCATCTTGCTCGGGAACCGTCCCGGTGCGATCACGTTGACGTTAATGTGCTGGCTGACCAGCTCCCGCGCCAGGATCCGCGACAATTGGTGCAGTGCGGCTTTGCTGGGGCCGTAGGCGTAGGCCTGTTCGCCGAAGGAGGAAATCCCCGCCACCGACCCGATGTTGATGATCCGCGCCGGGTTCGCTTCGGAACCTGCCTTGCGCAGCAGCGGCAGGAACTGCTGGATGCAGTTGAACACCGAAGTCACGTTGAGCTGCATGACCTTTTCCCAGCCCTTGATGGGATAGCTTTCCAGTGGCGCGCCCCACGTGGTGCCGGCATTGTTCACCAGAATGTCGAGATGGGTGATCTGCTCGCCCAGGCGTGTGGCCAGTTGTTGCACGCCTTCTTCCGTCGCCAGGTTGGCAGCTACGGCATGGCAGCGCCCAAGGGCACCGAGTTCGTCAGCGGTTTGCTGGCAAGCTTCGGCATCGCGGGCGCAGACATACACGGTCGCGCCAGCCTCGACATAGGCCTTGGCAATCATTTTGCCGATACCACGAGTGCCGCCGGTCACCAGAGCGGTGCGGCCTTGCAGGGAAAAGTAGGGGTGCATGGCGAATCCTGAGAACTTAAGGGTCTCTACACCCTAGTCGTCAGCCGCGAGAAGCGGAGCCACTATTTTTGCGAGGAATGAGCATCCATACAGGACTGCCCTTTCTTTTGCAGGCGCACATCTTGCTGGCGATAGCGTCCTCAAGATCGCCATCGCCAGCAAGCTGTGCTCCTACAGGGAGTGAGCATCCATACAGCTTTGTGACGCCATCCCTTGTAGGAGCAAAGCTTGCTCGCGATAGCGTTTTCGAAATCGCCATCGCCAGCAAGCTTTGCTCCTACAGGGACGCGGGCGGGCGATTACTGCGGACGCACGCGCAGGGTCAGGCCCTTGAGGAAATTGCGCAGCAACTGGTCGCCGCACGGGCGGTAGTTGGTGTGGCCGAATTTGCGAAACAGCGCGCTCAGCTCAGGCTTGGACACCGGGAACTCGGCCGCCTTGAGGATCGCGTGCATGTCGTCTTCCTTGAGTTCGAAGGCCACGCGCAGTTTTTTCAGGATGATGTTGTTGGTCACCGGCACTTCGATCGGCTGCGGCGGACGGCTTTCGTCCTTGCCGCGCTTGAAGATCACCAGGCCGTCGAGGAAATGCGCCATGACTTCGTCCGGGCAGCGTACGAAACCTTCCTCGTCCTCCTCTTTCTTGTCGAGCCAGGTCACCAGGTCTTCGAGCTTCACATCCATGCCACCGAGCTTGATGATCTCGATGACTTTCTTGTCGCTGATGTCGAGCATGTAGCGCACGCTGCGCAGTACGTCGTTATGAA
>NZ_RCNW01000477.1:0-56157 GCF_004307605.1 Pseudomonas sp. Sample_24 | reverse complement strand
TTCATGCAATGAGAATGGCGTCACATTAATGGCTATTGGATATCGCGAATATCAGGTTGCACCTGATTGTTGCTAGGGGAATCCCTTACGCAACGGAACCTGACGCGTAAACTATTGTCGCGCCTGGGAAATGTAGCAGATGAAAATACAACGCCAGTAAAGCATGATGTTAATGTGACATCAATGTTTGGACGCGGCATTTTGAACAGGGTCAAGGTCCGGCAAATACAGCCGATAACCCTCTATTAGTGATTTCATCAGTACAAGCCCAGGAGTGATTGATGGCCGGCATTCTCGATACGGTAGACCAACGTACGCAACTGGTGGGTGAGAATCGCCTGGAAATTCTGATGTTCCGGCTTGCCGGGCGGCAATTGTTCGCAATTAACGTGTTCAAAGTGCAAGAAGTCCTGCAATTGCCAAAGTTGACGTTGATGCCCCAGCGGCATCCGTTTGTGTGCGGTGTGGTCAACCTGCGTGGCCAGACTCTGCCAGTGATCGACCTGTCCCAGGCGATCGGCATGCGTCCACTGGTGCCCGGCCCTGGCAGCACGATCATCGTCACTGAGTACAACCGCTCGGTGCAGGCATTCCTGGTTGGAGGTGTGGATCGCATCGTCAACATGAACTGGGAAGCGATTTTGCCGCCGCCGACCAGCGCCGGTCGCCAGCATTACCTGACTGCCATCAGTAAGGTCGACGACCAATTGGTGGAAATCATTGATGTCGAAAAGGTCCTGGCCGAAATCGTCCCTTATAACGCCAAGGTGTCCCGCGACAAGCTTGATGATCCGGTTCTGGAGCGCGCCCGTGGTCGTGAAGTACTGCTGGTGGATGACTCCAATGTGGCGCTGGCGCAACTGCGCGACACGTTGGGTCAGCTAGGGGTGAAAATGCACATCGCCAGCGACGGTTTGAAGGCGCTGAACATGCTCAAGGCCTGGGCCGATACGGGTGTGAACATGACCGACAAATTGCTGATGGTCTTTACCGATGCGGAGATGCCGGAAATGGACGGTTATCGCCTGACCACGGAAATTCGCAATGACCCGCGCTTGCGCGGTCTGTATGTTGTGCTGCACACGTCGTTGTCCGGCAGTTTCAATGATTCGATGGTCAAGAAGGTCGGCTGTGACAACTTCCTCTCCAAGTTCCAGCCGGACAAACTCGTCGACGTGGTGCGCCAGCGCCTGATGCTCGACGCCGTTCCAGCCTGACCTTCGCACATGAGGCTGGCGTTGAGTCAGCCTTTGATTCGGCGATCAAGCTCGTATAGGGTGGCGTTTTTGGTCCATCAGGGAGCTGGTCATGCTGCGTCTGAGTGCGCTTTATCGTTATCCGTTGAAATCCGGCAAGGGCGAAATCCTGCAACAGATCGGTCTCGACAAGCTTGGCCTCGACGGGGATCGACGCTGGATGCTGGTGGACGAGGCCAGCGGGCGTTTCCTGACCCAGCGAGCGGTGGCGAAAATGAGTCAGCTGTCGGCGTTGTGGAATACTGCTGGCGGCTTGACCCTCAGTGCCCCGGGCCATGCGCCGATTGATATCGCCTTGCCCGCCAGCGAAGCCGAACTGCGCGGTGTGACCATCTGGCGCGATACGCTGCGTGTGCCCGATGCCGGTGACGCCGCAGGTGCCTGGGTCAGTGAATTTATCGGTAAACCGACGCGCCTGGTGCAAGTGCCACTCGACCGTGCAAGAACCACCCAGGCCGGATATGGCAAGGATGACGATCAGGTTGCGTTCGCGGATGGCTTTCCGTTGTTGTTGATCGGGCAGGCGTCGCTGGACGATCTGTCGGAAAAAGTCGGGCGGCCTATGGAAATGCTGAGATTTCGCCCGAATCTGGTGATCGAAGGCGCTGATGCGTTTGCCGAAGATGGCTGGAAGCGTATTCGCATTGGTGAAGTCGAATTCCGTGTCGTCAAGCCGTGTTCACGTTGCATCCTGACCACCATCGACCCTCAGACCGGCGAACGCAACGCCGATCGCGAACCGTTCGCCACTTTGCAAAAATATCGGTCTGAAGCGGATGGCGCGATGTTCGGGCAAAATCTGGTCAACGACGGTAATGGCCGGCTGGAAGTCGGCATGCCGGTGACCATCCTTGAATAAAATCGTTGAATAAAAAAATGCCCGCGTCCTTGGATGCGGGCATTTTTTTTGCGCTGTGAAACCCAGGGGATCAGCCGTGGTATTCGCACAGGTAAGCGGTGTCGACGGCCACTTTCAGCTGGAACTTGCTATTGGCAGGCACGTTGAACTGGCTGCCGGCGGCGAAGGTTTCCCAGTCGTTGCTGTCTGGCAGCTTGACGGTCAGGGCGCCGGACACCACGTGCATGACTTCACGCTGGGCAGTGCCGAATTCGTATTCGCCCGGAGCCATGACGCCGATGGTCGCCGGACCGTCAGCGGTGCCAAAGGCGATCGACTTGACGGTGCCGTCGAAGTACTCGTTGACTTTAAACATGGGCGATTCCTCGAAAAGGGCTAAAAATGGCCGGCCAGTATGCACAAGGCCTTTGTTGGCGTCACCTGTCTAAAGCGGTAGAACCAGTGGTAGCAGTCGTGCGGTATTGCGAGCGTCTTCCAGCGCCCGATGCTGCTGACCGGTAAATTGCAGACCGGCCAGTTGCAAGGCGCCATTGAGGCCCAGCGGACGTTCCAGCCGTCGGGCTTTGGCAAAGCGTTGTTTGAGATTCATGTGCTGGATGCGACTCAAGACGCTGTCGAGTTGCAGGCGCTGCCATTCCTGCAGCAATTGCTTGCGATCGTAATCGCCCCAACTGGCCCAGCCTTCGAGGCGGCTGTGATGTTGGCCGAGCCAACGCTCGAACAAGGGCCAGACATCGCCCAAGGGTTGCGCGGTATCGATGTTGGCTTGGGTGATGTGCGTCAGGTCCCGGCAAAATGGCGTGAGCAACGGTCGGCGCGTTGGGCGGACAAATCGCTGGAAATGATCCAGTTCACGTCCCTTGCGATCCACCAGGGTGGCACCGATTTCGATGATTTCCATTTCTGTAACGGGCCAACCACCCTCGTCGGTGGTGGCTTCCAAATCAATGACCAGCCAATGAGGCATCGCAGGGTTCCTGGTATCCGCGTCCTGATAGCCTTTGAGCGTAGCCAAACCCGGCGGTTCCGCCTAGCGGCTTATTCGACCTCCAACAGAATCTGGCGGTTTTTCACCTGGTCGCCGACCCGAACCTGCAAGCGCTTGAGCACGCCGTCGATGCCGGATTTGAGCGGATGCTCCATTTTCATCGCCTCGAGCACGACCAAAAGCTGGCCTTTGCTGACGGCGCTGCCCTCGCTGACCAGCACGTCGACGATCGCGCCGTCCATCGGCGCCTTGAGGGTGCCTGAACTGACGTTGGCCTGGCTGCTGACCCGGGCCTGGGTTCGGTCCTCCAGCGCCAAGCTGCCGGGGCGGGTGAACAGGCACAGTTGTTTGCCCTCAAGGCGATAGGCATGGCGTTGACGGATCCCGTCGATTTCCAGCGTGGCCCAGCGTCCGTCGCTGTGAATGAGCTTTACCTCAAGACAGTGGCCGACGGCTTCAATCCGGTAGATCTCTCCCGGTCCGGCGTTCAACACCACCGACCATTGCTGATCCTCCAGGCCGAGGCGATAGTGCAGCGGCACGCTGGCGTTATTGCGCCACCCGGCCAATGAGGCACGGTGCGTCCCGGCCGAGGCCTGATAGAGCAGGGCGGCGGCGATTGCCAATTGCTCAGGGTTGGGCGCAAAGGGTTGCAGGCACGGATGATCGGCAAACGCTTGGGCGATCAATCCAGTGCTGAATTCTCCAGCGATGAATGCCGGATGTTGCAACAGGCTGGCGAGCAGGCGCTGATTGCTTTGCATGCCCAGCAGGACGCTGTCCTGCACCGCCCGCAGCAGCTTGCGCCGGGCCTCTTCGCGGGTGGCGCCGTAAGCAATGATTTTGCCCAGCATCGGGTCATAGAAGGGGCTGATGTTCTGACCCTCGATCAGACCGTGGTCGACCCGCACGCCGTCGCGCAAAGCGGGTTCCCACCCCGCAATGCGTCCGGTTTGCGGGAGGAAGCCTTGGGCGGGGTCTTCAGCATACAAACGTACTTCCATGGCGTGGCCGGTGAGTTGTACTTGCTCCTGACGCAATGGCAGCGGTTGGCCATCGGCAATGTTCAGTTGCCAGGCCACCAGATCAAGCCCGGTGATCAACTCCGTCACTGGATGTTCCACTTGCAGGCGGGTGTTCATTTCCAGAAAGTAAAACTGCCCCCGTGCATCGAGCAGGAACTCTACCGTGCCGGCGCCGACGTAATTCACGGCCCGCCCGGCCTTGAGCGCCGCTTCTCCCATGGCCTGGCGCAATACGTCAGTCATTACCGGGCAAGGGGCTTCCTCGATGACCTTCTGATGGCGACGCTGGATCGAGCAGTCCCGTTCACCGAGATAGATCAGGTTGCCATGCTGGTCGCCGAACAACTGCACCTCGACATGGCGTGGCTCGATCAACGCCTGTTCCAGAATCAGTTCACCGTTGCCAAAACCGTTCAACGCTTCAGAGCGTGCCGTGCGGATCTGCTCCAGCAAAACCCGGCTGTCATGCACAAGGCGCATGCCCCGCCCGCCACCGCCGGCGCTGGCTTTGATCATCAACGGATAACCAATGCGTTCGGCTTCGCGGCTCAGGGTCGCGTCATCCTGAGCGGCGCCTTGATAGCCTTTGATGCAGGGCACACCCGCTTCGCTCATGGCGATTTTCGACAGGCGTTTGCTGCCCATCAGTTCAATCGCTTCGGGGCTGGGACCGATGAAGGTGATGCCGGCCTCCCGGCAGGCGAGGGCGAATCCAGCGTTCTCCGAGAGGAAACCGTAGCCGGGATGGATGGCATCGCTGCCGGTGCGCCGGGCGGCGTCGATGATTGCCGGAATGTTCAAATAAGAGTGTTGCACCGGGGCCGGACCGATGTTGACGGCTTCGTCAGCCATTTCTACGTGCAGCGCATCGGCATCGGCATCGCTGAACACGGCGACGGTGCGATAACCCAGCGCCTGGGCGGTGCGTTGGATGCGGCAGGCGATTTCACCGCGGTTGGCGATGAGGATTTTGCTGAATCCGGGCATGGGATAGCTCTCTTGAGTTTGCAGTGCTTGTTCGGGCCTCATCGCTGGCAAGCCAGCTCTCACAGGTTGTGTGTGCGACACAGATTCCTGTGGCAGCTTTCACAGGTTGTGTGTGCGACACAGGTCCCTGTGGGAGCTGGCTTGCCAGCGATGCTTTTCAGGAGGCCCACCCCGGTTTGCGTTTTTGCACAAAGGCCATGGTTCCCTCGACACCCTCGGCCCCGGTCACCGCTTCGCTGAACCACTCGGCGGCTTGGTCGAGCAGCGCGTCCGAAGGTTGTCCGGCACTGGCCAGCAACAGTTTTTTGGTTGCAGCATTGGCTTGCGGTGCGCAGCAAAGTACATGCGCCAGCACCTCATCGAGACGCTCGGCCAAGGCTTGCGGATCGTGCTCGACAAAGTGCACCAGGCCCATCCGCCGCGCTTGGGTGCCATCGAAGCGCGCCGCCGTCAGTGCCAGGCGCCGGGCCTGGGTCAGGCCGATGCGCTGGACCACGAACGGTGCGATTTGCGCCGGCAGCAGGCCAAGGCTGGTTTCTGGCAGGCCAAATTGCGCTGAATGCTCGGTAATGGCGATGTCGCTGACACAGGCCAGACCAAAACCACCGCCAAGCACAGCGCCTTGCAATACGCAAATGACCACTTGCGGTGCGTGTTGCACTTCTTGCAGCAGCGCACCGAACACCCGGTTCAAATCGCGGTGCGCGCTGCTACCCTGGGTACGGGCGTTGGCCATGTCCTTGATGTCGCCACCGGCACAGAAGTGGCCGCCGGCACCGCCGATGACCAATGCACGAACGGTGCGGTCATCATGAATCGCCGCCAGCACCGCGCGCAGTTCGGCAACCATCTGCAAGCTCATGGCATTGCGGCTTTGCGGGCGGTTGAGGGTGACGTGCAGCACGCCGTTGTGCAGTTCCAGCAGCAGCGTCTGGCAATCGGGCAGGGTGCTCATTTCTTTTTCCCCGGCAGGATGCCCATGAGTTTGCAGATGATGCCCAGCATGATTTCGTCGGCACCGCCGCCAATCGACACCAGGCGCACATCGCGATAGGCGCGGGCCACCGGGTTGTCCCACATGAAACCCATGCCGCCCCAGTATTGCAGGCAACTGTCGCTGACCTCGCGGCCCAGCCGACCGGCCTTGAGTTTGGCCATCGACGCCAGACGCGTGACGTCCTGGCCTTTGATGTACTGTTCGGTGGCCTGATAGACCAACGCACGCAGGCATTCGATTTCGGTTTGCAGTTCAGCCAGGCGGAAGTGAATGACCTGGTTGTCGATCAACGCATTGCCGAAAGTCTTGCGCTCCTTGCAGTACTCGATGGTGCTGTCGACGCAGTACTCCAGGCCTTTGATCATGTTGGCCGCGCCGAACAGGCGTTCCTCCTGGAACTGCAGCATCTGCATCATGAACCCCGCGCCTTCATGGCCGATGCGGTTGCGCTGCGGCACGCGCACGTTGTCGAAAAACACCTGGGCGGTTTCCGAACTGCGCATGCCGAGCTTGTCCAGATGTGAACCGAGGCTGATGCCCGGGGTGTTCATCGGCACCATGATCAGCGACTTGTTGATGTGCGGTTTGTCGTCCGAAGTGTTGGCCAACAAACAGATGAAATCGGCGCTTGGCGAGTTGGTGATCCACATCTTGCTGCCGTTGATCACGTAGTCGTCGCCGTCCTTGCGCGCGGTGGTTTTCAACCCGGCCACATCGGAACCGGCACCGACTTCGGAGACGCCAATGCAACCGACCTGCTCGCCGCTGATGGCCGGGCGCAGGAACTGGTCTCGCAGTTCATCGGAGCCGAAGCGGGCGAGGGCCGGGGTGCACATGTCGGTCTGCACGCCGATGGACATCGGAATGCCGCCGCAATGAATGGTGCCGAACTCTTCGGCAGCGACAATCGAATAGCTGTAGTCCAGGCCCATGCCGCCGAATTTTTCCGGTTTGGAAATGCCCAGCAAACCGAGGTCGCCCGCCTTGCGAAATATCTCATGGATCGGAAAACGCCCGGCTTTTTCCCATTCCTCGACATGGGGGTTGATCTCGTGTTCGACGAATTGGCGAACGGTGCGGCGCAGTGCTTCGTGTTCCTGGGTGAAGATCATTTTTATTGTTCTCCTCTGATCCATGATCGTTTCCACGTCGAGGCGTCGAACCGTCTGCGTGGTAACGCCTCTATGGACGCTCTGCGTCCGATCAATCACAAACGGGCTACACCAAAACTGTTGGCTTGCAGCGGCCGCACCCGGGCCTCCTGACAGATATCCAGCAAGTAACCGAGCAGGGTCCGGGTATCGCGCGGGTCGATCAAACCGTCGTCCCACAGGTTGGCACTGCCGTAGAGCGCCGTGGCCTGGCTGTCGAGTTTCTGCGCCGTGACCTGCTCGAGCATGTCGAGCATTTTCGGATCAGGTACCAGCCCGTCCTTGGCCTGTTTGGCCTCGGTGACGATGCGCAGCACTTTGCCCGCCTGCGCGCCGCCCATCACCGCGGTACGGCTGTTGGGCCAGGCGAAGATGAAGCGCGGGTCCAGGCCGCGCCCGCACATCGCATAGTTGCCGGCGCCGTAGGAACCGCCGACCACGATGGTCAGCTTGGGCACACGGGCATTGGCCACTGCCTGAATCATCTTGGCGCCATGCTTGATCACACCTTGCTGCTCCGATTCGGTGCCGACCATGAACCCGGTGGTGTTATGAAAGAACAGCAAGGGGGTCTGGCTCTGGTCGCAGAGCTGGATGAACTGCGCCGCCTTGCTTGCACCCTTGGGTGTGATCGGGCCGTTGTTACCAATGAAACCGCAGGCGCGGCCCTGGATTTTCAGCTGTCCGCAGACGGTCTGCTGATCGTATTCGGCCTTGAACTCGAGGAAGTTCGAGCCGTCGGCGATGCGGGCGATGATCTCGCGCACGTCGTAAGGTTTCTTCGGGTCATCCGGGATCAGTCCCAGCAGTTCGTCGATCGGGTAGAGCGGCTCTTCCCAGCGGAGTTCGGGTGACCATTGCAGTTGTTCGTTCCACGGCAGCATGGCGACAATTTCGCGCACCTGACGCACGCCATCGGCATCGTTTTCTGCCAGGTATTCTGCGGTGCCGGCCGTTTGTGCATGCATCTCGGCGCCACCCAGCTCTTCGTCTGTGGCGATTTCCCCGGTCGCCGCTTTCAGCAGCGGAGGCCCGGCAAGGAACAGTTTGGCCTTGCCGCGCACCACCACCACGTAGTCCGACAATCCAGGCTGATAAGCGCCGCCCGCCGTGGCAGAGCCATGCACCACGGTGATCTGCGGCAGGCCCATGGCCGACATCCGCGCCTGGTTGGCGAAGCTGCGCGCACCTTCGACGAAAATCTCTGCCGCGTAGTTGAGATTGGCGCCGCCGCTTTCGGCCAGGGTGATCACCGGCAGTTTGTTTTCCATGGCGATCTGTTGCAGGCGCAGGGATTTTTTCAAGCCGCTGGGGGAAATGGTCCCGCCCTTGATGGCGCTGTTGTTCGCCACCACCAGCACCCGCACACCGGACACATAACCAATGCCGGCGATCAAGCCGCCGCCGGCCGAACTGCCGTCCTTGTCATCGTGCAGTTTATAGCCGGCCAGGCTTGCCAGTTCGAGGAACGGCGCACCGGGGTCGAGGAGCAGATTGAGGCGTTCTCGGGGTAACAGTTGACCGCGCTTGTCGAATTTGGCTTTGGCTTCGGCCGCCTTGTCCAGCAGGTTCTGTTCGAGGGTTTGGACCTGTTCGACCGCGCTGAGCATCGCCGCACGGTTTTGCGCGAACTGTTCGCTGTCGGGATCGAGTTGCGACTGGATCACCGGCATGGGTTATCCCTTGTCCTTGAGGACGTCGGGAAGGTAGGCGCGGTGGAAGCCGTTATAGGATTCGCTGTTCGTCGCCTTGTGAATCGGCCATGCCCGTCCGCCAAGGCTGGCGGCACCGTCGATGCGTAAGGTGCTGCCGCTGATGAAGGCTGCGGCAGGGCTGAGCAGGAAAACAATCGCCGCGCTGACTTCCGATTCAGTGCCGATACGCTTGAGCGGCACGTGTTCGCGCAAAGTCGGGATCACTGCCTTGAACGCACCTTCGTAGGTGTCCATGCCACTGGAAGCAATCCAGCCTGGCGCCACGGCATTGACCCGCACCCCGGCGTATCCCCACTCGAATGCGGCTGTCTTGGTCAGGTTGTCCATACCCGACCGCGCCGCCCCCGAATGCCCCATGCCCGGCATGCCGCCCCACATGTCAGCGAGCATGTTGACGATCGCCCCGCCGTGTTTGCTCATGGATTGGTTGAACACTTCACGGGCCATCAGGAAACCGCCCACCAGATTGGTGCGCATCACCGTCTCGAAACCTTTCTGATTGATCGAGGCCAGTGGCGACGGGTACTGCCCTCCGGCATTGTTGACCAGGCCGTGAATCGGCCCGTGTTTACGGATCAGTTCGCTGACCAGATGCGTCACTGCTTCTTCTTCGCGAATGTCGCAGGTGCTCCAGTCGGCCTTGCCGCCGTCGTCGCTAATCTCGCTGGCGACCGCTTTGAGTTTGTCCGCCTTGCGCCCCACCAGCAGCACATGCGCGCCGAGGGCCGCCAGTTCGTGGGCGGTGCAGCGACCAATGCCACTGCCGCCGCCGGTGACGATGATGTTTTGGCCGGCAAACAGATCGGCTTTGAAAATCGAATCGTAGGCCATGGCGGTTGTCCTCTAGTTGACCTGGTCGGCGATGCGCTGCGGCACCGGAATCTGGATCTCCAGCAGTTGCTGGGCGAAGGCCTTGCCTTGCGGATCGATGCGCAGGCTGGCGACGCCACCGCCACCGAGGGCGTTTTCCAGCAGGAAGTTCAGGCTGTGAGTGGCCGGCAAATACCAGCGCTCGACGCGACCCAGTACCGGGTCGAGAACATGGCTCATCCAGTCGACAATGACCTCCGGCGTCAGCGCCTCGGCGATCCACGGCAGGTACTCGGGATCGCGGGCCATGACGCCGATGTTGCTGTGATTACCCTTGTCGCCGGAGCGCGCCACCGCGAGTTTGACCAGCGCCACGCTGGCGTCGGCCAGACCAGTGGGTTTCGGTGGGTCGAGCACTGTGGGCAGTTCGGCGCTGTCGAGCGCATCGAGGGCGGGCAGGACACACGGGTGGCGCTGGCCCATGAAATCAATTTCCAGTGTGCAGACGCTTTTGTCGATCAGGAACGAGAACAGTCGGATCAGCGGATAGACCGTGGGCCGGCCGCCGACGATGCCGGTCAGCCCGGGCGCCATGCCGGTGGCGGCCTGGGCGATTTCCCTGGAGAACACGATCAACGCCTGTTTGTCCGGATGGCGCACCGCGAGTTTGATCACCACTTCGCGGCTGTCTGAGCGCTGGCCATGGGGACCGTAGGTCGCCTCGCTGCCGAGCAGTTCGACGTTCACCTCACTGAAGGGACGCCAGCCGCGTTGAGTGAATATTTCCGAGGTCTTGTTGATGATGGCTTCACTGACGCGCCGGGCCTTGTCCACCGCATCGATACCTGCGATCAGGCAACTGGCGGTACATCGGAAACCATCCGGATACGTGGCGCTGACCTTGTACTGATCGGTAGGCGGCAAGCCTTTCGCACCGTGCACCTGCACGGCGTTCTTGCCCTGCTGGTGCAATTTGACCTGAGTGAAGTCGCAGACCACATCCGGCAGCAGATACGCGCGCGGATCGCCGATTTCATAGAGCATCTGCTCGCCCACTGTCAGCGGCGTGACCAGACCACCGGAACCTTCGGGTTTGCTGACGACAAACTGGCCGTCGGCGCTGACTTCGACGATGGGGAAACCGATGTGCTCGTAATCGGGCACATCGCGCCAGTCGGTGAAGTTGCCGCCCGTGCACTGGGCGCCGCATTCGATGATGTGCCCGGCCAGTGCGGCCTGGGCCAGCTTGTCGTAATCGTGCCACGACCAGCCGAACTCATGCACCAGCGCGGCACTGACCACCGCGCTGTCGACCACGCGCCCGGTGATCACGATGTCCGCTCCCAGGCGCAGGGCTTCGACGATGCCCGGTGCGCCGAGGTAGGCGTTGGTCGACACGCACATCGGTGGCAATGGCGCTCCGCTGAACATTTCATGGATGCCCAGGGTGTTCAATCGTTTGAGTTGCGGTTGCAGGTCATCGCCCAGCAGCACGGCGATCTTCAATGAAACGCCGGCCTTGTCGCAGGCTGCTTGCAGGGCGGCGGCACAGGCTTGCGGGTTGATCCCGCCGGCATTGCTGATGACCCGAATATTTTGCTCGGCAAGTTGTGGGAGCAGGGGGCTGAGGACCTCGATGAAATCGCCCGCGTAACCGCTCAAGGGGTCTTTCATGCGCGCGCCGGCCATGATCGACAGGGTGATCTCGGCCAGGTAGTCGAAAACCAGATAGTCCAGACGTCCGCCATTCACCAGTTGCGCGGCCGCGGTCGAGGTATCGCCCCAGAATGCGCTGGCGCAGCCAATGCGAATCGTTTTTGGCGCAGTCAATTCCATAACCACCTCCAACAGAGTGCATCGAGACTACCAAGCAAGCGCTTGGTTTGTAAATCACGAAAAATATCTTCTGCCCGAGCGCTTGCTTGGTTCGGGCCGTCAGCTTAAATTGCCCGCGCAACCCCGCTGTTTTAGCGGTGATCACGACTGTAGGAGAGATCGGGTGGATGAGCAAAGAGCCCTTGGAGTCATGCGCGAATTGGTCGACAACGGCCAGTTGACCGATCCGGACAGTGCCCGTGGCAAGTTGCTGCAAGTGGCGGCTCACCTGTTTCGCAATAAAGGTTACGAGCGCACCACCGTGCGCGATCTGGCCGGTGCGGTAGGCATTCAGTCGGGCAGCATTTTTCATCACTTCAAAAGCAAGGATGACATCCTGCGCGCGGTGATGGAGGAGACCATTCGTTACAACACCGCGTTGATGCGTGCCGCCATTGCCGAGGCCGGCAATGTGCGCGAGCGCGTTCTGGCGCTGATCCGTTGTGAATTGCAGTCGATCATGGGCGGCAGTGGCGAGGCCATGGCGGTATTGGTCTATGAATGGCGGTCGCTGTCTGAGGAGGGGCAGGCCAAGGTGTTGGCATTGCGCGACATCTATGAAGACATCTGGTTGCAGGTATTGGGTGAAGCCAAAAGCGCCGGTTTTATCCGGGGTGATGTGTTCATCACACGACGTTTTCTGACCGGGGCGCTGTCCTGGACAACCACCTGGTTTCGCGCCGGTGGCAGCATGAGCCTGGATCAACTGGCCGACGAAGCACTGATTCTGGTACTTGAGGAAAAATGATTTGCTTTGTAGGTTGGCGGGAAACTGGCTAACTGGGCGAAACCGCCTAGCTTGAATGCATTGATGCAGTACTTTTGGGGAGTGGCTTGTCTTGATGTCTTCGCCAATTCGGACAGCTTCGCGGCTTTTGCTGACGGTGCTTGTGGCGTTATGGATGCTGCCGTCCCAGGCCGCGCAATTGGTGCGAATCGGTGCCGCGCATTTTCCTCCGTACACCGTGCGCCCCGAGTCCGGCGCCGATACCGGCTTGCTGCCGCAACTGGTCGAGGCCTTGAACGCCCTGCAGAGTGACTATCAGTTCGTCCTGGTTCCCACTTCCATTCCTCGGCGCTTTGGTGACTTCAAGCAAGGGCGGATCGACATGGCGATCTTCGAAAACCCCGCCTGGGGCTGGAAAGACATTCCCCATACCGATGTCGACATGGGCCTGGAAGACGCGGAGATTTTCGTCGCACAACGTCAGCCCGAGGGGCGTGCGATTCGCCAGCAAGACTATTTTGCAGACCTGACCGGCAAGCGCCTGGCACTGTTCAGTGGTTACCACTACGAATTCGCCAACTTTATTGCCGAGCCCCAGTATCTCGCCAAAAACCATAACGCCACGTTGACCTACTCCCATGACAGCAACCTGTTGATGGTCTTGCGCGGGCGGGCCGACATCGCGCTGGTCACACGTTCCTATCTCAACGACTATTTTTTGCGCAATCTGAATGTGGCCAATGAGTTGCTGGTGTCCGATCGCATCGATCAGATCTATCACCATTACGCCATCCTGCGCCCGGCAGCGCCCATCAGTGGCGAAGCGTTCGGCAGGTTGCTGCAAGGGCTGCGGGACAATGGCCAGATGCTGAAGATTTTCGATCCGTACAAGATTGCGGTGGTGCCCGTTTCCGGTAACTGAGCGCGTTGCTTGAGATCAACCCTTGAGCGACTTCTCTTAAATTTCCCGCCGCGGCTGACGTCACATGGTTGAACTGTCGACCATTAGCGTGAGCCCGACCCATGTCCATTCAGAATGACCTGACCGCCCTGGTTTTACCTTCGGGCAGTCGACTTGTAGCCGATGAAACCGAAAACCGCCTGAGCCTCAGCCTTGACGGCCAACCGCTGGTCCAGCTGCGCCTGACTCGCGATCCTGAGCTGCAGCTGCAGCGGGAGGAAGGCTGCGGCCAACCGAATGTAGCGGCTCTGTGGGCGGCCTGTTATTGGCTGTTCGCCCGGGATCCGGCCTGCCAGCGCCTGACCTGGCATCTCGATGAAGCCCCGGCCGAGGCACTGCTCAGTGGTTTGCTGGTCAACACGGACACGGCCAATCAATACCGTTGTGAGCGCACGCTGTTCTGGCAGTTGCCACAGCCGTGGCGGGTGCAATTGACCAACAGCTATCCCCAGCAAATGGTCATCAGTGGCGGCAAGCGTCACCCTTTGCGGCCGGGCAAGCCACGAGGCGAGGTTTACCGACGATTCGATGTGCGCCTGGGCCTGTGGATTTCCCTGCGCACCGTGGACATCGATGTCGATCTGGCGCGTTTCAATCGGTGGCAGAACAGCGCGCGAGTGGCGAGTTTCTGGCAGGAGGAGGGCAGCCTCGAACAGCATCGCGAGTACCTGAGCAAACTCCAGGCCGACCCCCACACCCTGACGCTGATCGGTTGTTTCGACGATCAACCGTTTGCCTATTACGAAGCCTATTGGGCCAAGGAAGATCGCATCGCACCGTTCTACGATGCCAACGATTATGACCGTGGCATCCACATGCTGGTGGGCGAGGAGAATCACCGTGGCCCGCACAAGGTGGCGAGCTGGTTATCGGCGTTGGTGCATTACCTGTTTCTTGATGATCCGCGTACGCAGCGAGTGGTCGCCGAGCCCCGGGCCGACAACGCCAGGATGATCGGCTACATGCAGGATCAGCGGTTTTACCGCGAGAAAGAGTTCGACTTCCCGCACAAGCGTGCCGCGTTGATGGTGTTGGGGCGTGAGCGGTTTTTCGAGCGGTGTGGGTTGGTGTGAAGGGGAGGGCTCAAGGCTTGTTCTGATCTTGAGTCCGTCATCGCTAGCAGGCTAGCTCCCACAATGGAACTTTGGTGTACATGGTTTTCGTGAACACCAGAGATCAATGTAGGAGCTAGCTTGCTAGCGATTGGGGTGACGCAAATTTCAGATCTTAACGACGAGCAAAGGTATCCGCCCGACTGCCCGAGACCTTGCGGCAGTGCACCAGTGCATCGCGAATCATGAAGTTCACCAGGGTTGGCGAGACGCCGAGTTCCTTGGCGATGTCTTTCTGTGGCACGCCGTGCAAGCGATACATCTCGAAAGCGTAGCGGGTGCGGCTCGGCAGCTCTGTCAGTGCGTCGGCGATGTTTTCCAGGGTCGAGAAATTGATGTGCGACGTTTCCGGCGAAGCTCCCTGGATCACCACGTTCAGACCTTCCTCTTCAGGCCCGGAATACTTTTGCTCCAGCGCCTGTTTACGGTAGTGATCAATCGCCAGGTTGCGCACGATCTGGAACAGATAGCTGAGCTGGGCCTTGAACGACGACGTGATCTGCGGTGCGGATTGCAGCCGGAAAAACGCGTCCTGCACCACGTCTTCAGCGCGTGATCGGCAGCCGGTGATGCGGGCTGCAATCTTGACCAGAATCAGTCGATTGTCGACGAATGCCTGAAGTAGCGGCGAGTCGCACCTGCTTGTGGAGACTTGTTCCGTCATGGAAATCACCCTGCTGCCAAAAGGTTAGTGGGACGGCAAGAAGTCCGTGGCCGCCCTACACATCGAGCGACAAATTATGTTGAATGATAATGATTGTCAATTGAGAAAGAGAACTAATGCTCCTCAAAGGTGCAGAGTGCGAACTGCGACACGCTGACGCACGCTTGCCGCCTCCCGGCCTGGTTGGCGCTAACGCCTGCCGACTAATTATTTCCAGATGTCATCCGTCCTCATTGGTGAATGGCTCCGGGCAGTTGCCCTGGCACAACCGTATGCCCAATGCCTTGCGCGGTCGGCAAAGACCGCGCCCTGCGCGCCCTTGAATGGGGCGTGACGACAGAAAAACCGATTCCATTTGCAAGCCGAATTCAGGCAGGAAAGCTCATGACCGACGCGTTCGAACTCCCCAGCACACTGGCCCACGCCCTTCAGCGCCGCGCGGCCCTGACGCCGGACCGTGTGGCCTTGCGTTTTCTCGCCGAAACCCGGGATCAGGCTGTGGTGCTCAGTTATCGCGAGCTGGATCAACGGGCGCGAATCATTGCCGGTGCGTTACAGGCCGAGGCGGATTTTGGCGACCGTGCGGTGTTGCTGTTTCCCAGTGGCCCGGATTACGTCGCGGCGTTTTTCGGTTGCCTGTATGCCGGCGTGATTGCAGTGCCGGCTTATCCGCCAGAGTCTGCCAAGCGTCATCATCAGGAGCGTTTGCTGTCGATCATCAGCGACGCCGAGCCGCGCCTGTTGCTGACCAGCGCCGACCTGCGTGATGCGTTGCTGCAAATCGAAGGCGCGCCGCCGTTGCTGTGTGTCGATACCCTTGACAGCGCCATGGCCGAGCGTTGGCAGGCACCGGGTCTGCAAGACGCTCACATCGCATTCCTGCAATACACCTCTGGCTCCACCGCGCTGCCCAAAGGCGTGCAAGTCAGCCACGGCAATCTGGTGGCCAATGAGTTGCTGATCCGCCACGGTTTCGGGATCGACCTCAACCCCGATGACGTGATCGTCAGCTGGCTGCCGCTGTACCACGACATGGGGCTGATCGGCGGCCTGCTGCAACCGATTTTCAGCGGCGTAGAATGCGTGCTGATGTCGCCGGCGTACTTCCTCGGCCGGCCGCTACGCTGGCTCGAAGCGATCAGTGAATATGGCGGCACCATCAGCGGCGGGCCGGACTTTGCCTATCGCCTGTGCAGCGAGCGAGTCAGTGGTTCGGCGCTGGAGCGCCTCGACCTGAGCCGTTGGCGCGTGGCGTATTCCGGTTCCGAACCGATCCGCCTCGACACTCTGGAGCACTTTGCCGAAAAGTTTGCCGGCTGCGGTTTCACGGCGGGCAACTTCATGGCTTCTTATGGTCTGGCTGAAGCCACGCTGTTCGTCGCCGGTACGCCGCGCGGCCATGGCATCGGCAACCTGCGCGTAGACGATCAGGCCCTGACGCAGAACCGCGCCGAGCCGGGCGAGGGCAGTGCGATCATGAGCTGCGGCATCGCTCAGCCGGATCACGCGGTGTTGATTGTCGATCCAGCGTCGCACACTGAACTGGCCGACAATGCCGTCGGCGAAGTCTGGGCCGCCGGCCCGAGTATCGCCCACGGATACTGGCGCAACCCCGAAGCCTCGGCCAAGACGTTCGTCCAGCACGCCGGTCGTACCTGGCTGCGCACCGGTGACCTGGGTTTCATGCGCGGCGGTGAGTTGTTCATCACCGGCCGCCTGAAAGACATGCTGATCGTGCGCGGTCACAATCTTTATCCGCAGGACATCGAACAGACCGTCGAGCGTGAAGTGGAGGTCGTGCGCAAAGGGCGCGTTGCTGCGTTCGCCGTCAGCGTGGACGGACAGGAAGGCATCGGCATCGCTGCGGAAATCAGCCGCAGCGTGCAAAAAATCCTCCCGCCCGAAGCGCTGATCAAAGCGATTCGCCAGGCTGTTGCCGAGGCCTGTCAGCAAGCACCCAGCGTGGTAGTGCTGCTCAATCCGGGCGCACTGCCCAAGACTTCCAGCGGCAAATTGCAGCGCTCGGCGTGCCGCAATCGCCTGGCGGATGGCAGCCTCGACAGCTATGCCGTGTTCCCGTCAGCCACGACCGAAAGCGCAGGCAATCCCGAATCGGGCTCTGAGCTGCAAAGCCTGATAGGCCGGATCTGGTGCGAACAATTACAGGTCGAGCAAGTGAGCGCCGACGATCACTTCTTCCTGCTCGGTGGCAACTCCATTGCGGCCACTCAGGTGGTGGCGCGTCTGCGCGAGGAACTGGGGCTGGAGTTGAACCTGCGCCAGCTGTTCGAAGCACCGACCCTCGGCGCATTTGCCGCTGCGCTGGCTCGCCAGCAACAGGACGGTGGCCTTGCCCAAAGCACAATCACTGTGCTGTCGCGCCATCAACCGATGCCGCAATCCCTGGCGCAAAACCGTCTGTGGATCACCTGGCAACTCGACACCGTGAGCTGCGCCTACAACATTCCCGGCGCCCTGCGCCTGCGTGGCGAGTTGAATCAAGACGCCTTGTGCGCCAGTTTCCAGCAGTTGATCGAACGCCATGAATCCCTGCGTACACGCTTCTTCGAGCGCGACGGCGTGGCACTGCAACAAGTCGTTGCGGCCGGTGAGTTCAATCTGCAACTGATCGACATCAGCGATCTGCCGCTGGCCGAACGTGAAACCCGTGCGCAGCAAATCCGCGAAGACGAAGCGCGGACTCAGTTCGATCTGGAGAAAGGCCCATTGTTCTGGGTGACGCTGGTGCGCCTTGACGACGAAGATCATCAGCTGTTGCTGACGATGCATCACATCATCGCCGACGGTTGGTCGCTGAACGTGTTGATCGACGAGTTCGCACGGTTGTACCCGGCGGCCTCTCAGGGGCAGCAAGCAACGCTCGCGCCGTTGTCAGCCCAATACGCCGACTTCGGCAACTGGCAGCGGCAATGGCTGGCGCAAGGCGAGGGCGAGCGTCAATTGGCCTACTGGAAAGAGCAGTTGGGCGATGAACATCCTACCCTGAACCTGGCCACCGACCATCCGCGCTCGGCCCAACAACTGCACAGCGCCACCCGCCACACCGTGCGTTTGGACGTCGCCCTGAGCGACGCGATTCGCCAGACCGCGCAGGCCCATGAATCGACCACCTTCATGCTGTTGCTGGCCGCGCTGCAAAGCCTGTTGCATCGCTACAGCGGCCAGCGTGATATCCGCATCGGCGTACCGAACGCCAACCGCCCGCGCCTGGAAACCCAGGGCCTGATCGGTTTCTTCATCAACACCCAGGTACTGCGCGCCGAACTGGATTCACGGATGCCCTTCACTGAACTGCTGGCGCAAACCCGGCACGCGGCAATGGGTGCGCAAGCGCATCAGGACTTGCCGTTCGAACAACTGCTCGAAGCCTTCCCGCAGGCCCGTGAACAAGGCTTGTTCCAGGTCATGTTCAACCACCAGCAGCGCGACCTCAGCGCCTTGAAGCGCCTGCCGGGGTTGCTCGCTGAAGAGTTGCCGTGGCATAGCCGCCAAGCCAAGTTCGATCTGCAATTGCACAGTGAAGAAGATCGTAACGGCCGCTTGAGCCTGTCGTTCGATTACGCCAGCGAGCTGTTCGATGCGACGACCATCGAACGGCTGTCCGAGCATTTCAATCACCTGTTGCGCGCCATTTGTGCACAACCGCAAACCGCCATCGGCGACCTGCAACTGCTGACCGTTACTGAGCACGAGCAGCAGGCCGACTGGTCCGTTGCACCGTGCACGCCCGCCAGCCAATGGCTGCCGGAACTGCTCAACGAACAGGCACGCCAGACGCCGGAACGCACCGCGCTGCTGTGGGAAGGCGGCCAAATGGACTTCGCTGAACTGCACACCCAGGCCAATCGCCTGGCCCATTACCTGCGTGACAAAGGCGTGGGGCCGGATGTCTGCGTGGCCATCGCCTGCGAGCGTTCGCCGCAACTGCTGATCGGCCTGCTGGCGATCATCAAGGCTGGCGGCGCCTATGTGCCGCTGGACCCGGATTACCCCGCCGAACGCCTGGCCTACATGCTCGGCGACAGCGGCGTGCAATTGCTGCTGACGCAGACTCAATTGTTGGAGCACTTGCCGGCGCCTGACGGCGTCAGCGTGATCGCCATGGATGCCCTGCATCTGGAGCGCTGGCCGAGCCACGCGCCGGGTTTGCACCTGCACGGCGACAACCTCGCGTACGTGATTTACACATCCGGCTCCACTGGCCAGCCCAAAGGTGTCGGCAACACCCACGCGGCGCTCGCCGAACGCCTGCAATGGATGCAGAACACCTATCGCCTGAACGACAGCGACGTGCTGATGCAAAAGGCGCCGATCAGTTTCGACGTGTCGGTGTGGGAGTGCTTCTGGCCGCTGATCAGCGGCGCGCGCCTGCTGATAGCCAGCCCTGGCGAACACCGCGACCCGCACCGTATCGCGCAGCTTGTGCAGACGTACGGCGTGACCACGCTGCACTTCGTGCCGCCGCTGCTTTCACTGTTCATCGATGAACCGCTCAGCGCGCAATGTACCTGCCTGCGGCGCGTATTCTCCGGTGGCGAAGCCTTGCCAGCGGAGCTGCGCAACCGCGTGCTGGCGCAACTGCCAGCCGTACAGTTGCACAACCGCTACGGTCCGACCGAAACCGCGATCAACGTCACCCATTGGCAGTGCTCCAGCGCCGATGGCGAACGCTCGCCGATTGGCCGGCCATTGGCCAACGTGATTTGCCGCGTACTCGACAGCGAACTCAACCCTGTTCCGGCCGGCGTGCCGGGTGAGTTGTGCATCAGTGGCATTGGTTTGGCGCGAGGCTATCTGGGCCGTCCTGGCTTGACCGCTGAGCGCTTTGTCGTCGATCCATTGGGCGAGCAGGGCGCCCGTCTGTATCGCACCGGTGATCGTGCACGCTGGACTGGCGACGGCGTGATCGAATACCTCGGTCGCCTCGATCAGCAGCTCAAGTTGCGCGGCTTCCGCGTCGAACCGCAAGAAATCGAAGCGCGACTGCTTGCCCAGGATGGCGTGGCTCAAACTGTCGTGTTGGTGCGCGAAACTTCGGCTGGCGGACAACTGATCGCTTACTACACCACGACGGATCCCACCGAAGCCATCGATGCGCAAACCGCCCGCCTGAAAAATGCCTTGGCGGCTGAGCTGCCCGAATACATGGTTCCAGCGCAACTGATGCGCCTGACTGAAATGCCCCTCGGCCCGAGCGGCAAACTCGACCGACGCGCTCTGCCGGAACCGCAGTGGCAGGTTCGCGAACACGTCGAACCCGTGACTGAACTGGAGCAACAGCTCGCCGGCATCTGGCGCGAAGTGCTGGGTCTGGCGCAAGTCGGCTTGCGCGACGACTTCTTCGCCCTCGGCGGCCACTCGCTGCTGGCCACGCAAATCATTGCCCGCACCCGTCAGGCCTGCGACATCGAGTTGCCGTTGCGTGCGCTGTTCGAGAACAGCGAACTGGGCGCATTTGCCGAGCAGGTGCGCCTGATCCAGGCCAGTGGCAGCACCAACAAACAGCCACCCATCGAGACAGTCGACCGCAGCCAACCGGTGCCGCTGTCCTATTCCCAGCAGCGCATGTGGTTCCTCTGGCAGATGGAGCCGGACAGTCCGGCCTACAACGTCGGCGGCATGGCAAGGCTGCGCGGGGTGCTGGATGTCGGGCGCTTCGAAGCGGCCTTGCACGCGCTGATCCTGCGCCACGAAACCTTGCGCACGACATTTCCGAGCGTCGATGGCGTGCCGCATCAGCAGGTGCATGTCGAGACGGGCGTGCGCGTGGACTGCAAGGATTTCACTGCGCTGGAGGCCGAGGCGCGCGAGTGGCAAGTCCAGCAACTGGCCGATGCGCAAGCGCACACACCGTTCGATCTGGAAAGCGGACCGCTGCTGCGCGCCTGCCTGGTCAAGACTGCCGAGCAGGAGCACTACTTCGTACTGACCTTGCACCACATCGTCACCGAAGGTTGGGCGATGGACATTTTTGCCCGCGAATTGAGCGCGCTTTACGAAGCGTTCGTCGATGACCACGAATCGCCGCTGGCGCCGTTGCCGGTGCAATACCTCGACTACAGCGTGTGGCAGCGGCAGTGGCTGGAGTCCGGTGAACGTCAGCGCCAGCTCGATTACTGGACCGCGCAACTGGGTCGTGAACATCCGCTGCTGGAATTGCCCGCCGACCGTCCGCGTCCACCGGTGCAAAGCCATCAAGGTGAGTTGTACCGTTTCGACCTGAGCGACGACCTCGCGGCCCGGGTCCGCGCCTTCAATGCGCAAAACGGTCTGACCCTGTTCATGACCATGACTGCCGCCCTGGCCACGCTGTTGTACCGCTACAGCGGCCAGACCGATTTGCGCATCGGCGCGCCGGTGGCCAACCGGATTCGTCCGGAAAGCGAAGGGCTGATTGGCGCGTTCCTCAACACCCAGGTACTGCGTTGCCAGCTCGACGGGCAGATGTCCGTGGGCGAGTTGTTCGAGCAGGTTCGCCACACGGTCATCGAAGGCCAGTCCCATCAGGACTTGCCGTTCGATCATCTGGTGGAAGCCTTGCAACCGCCGCGAAGCGCCGCCTATAACCCCCTGTTCCAAGTGATGTGCAACGTGCAGCGCTGGGAATTCCAGCAGAGTCGTCGCCTGGCCGGCATGACCGTCGAGTACCTGGCCAACGACGCCCGGGCGACCAAGTTCGACCTCAACCTGGAAGTCACTGACCTCGACCATCGCCTGGGTTGCTGCCTGACCTACAGCACTGATTTGTTCGACGAACCGCGGATTGCGCGCATGGCCGGGCATTGGCGCAACCTGCTCGAAGCGTTGATTGCCGATCCGCAACAGCGCCTCAGTGAACTGCCGCTGCTGGAGGCGGCGGAACAAACCAGGCTGCTCGATAGCCTTGGCGTCGAACCGGGCGAACATCGTCTGGACCAGTGCATCCATCAGCTGTTCAGCGCGCAGGCGTGTGCCCGCCCCAATGCCCCGGCACTGACGTTCGCCGGGCAAACCTTGAGCTATGCCGAACTCGACAGCCGATCCAATCGCCTGGCGTGGATGCTGCGCGAGCGCGGCGTCGGGCCGCAGGTGCGCGTGGGCCTGGCATTGGCGCGTTCGCTGGAGATGGTCGTCGGCCTGCTGGCGATCCTCAAGGCCGGTGGCGCCTATGTGCCGCTGGACCCGGAATACCCGCTCGATCGATTGCATTACATGATCGAAGACAGCGGCGTCGGCCTGCTCTTGAGCGATGCGGCAATGTTCAAAGCCTTGGGCGAATTGCCGTCGACGGTCGGCCGCTGGTGCGTGGAAGAAGATGCGGCAAGCCTGGCTGATTATCCCGTTACCGAGTTGCCGTTTATCAGCCTGGCGCAACATCAGGCGTACCTGATCTACACCTCGGGCTCCACCGGCAAACCGAAAGGCGTGGTGGTGTCCCACGGTGAAATCGCCATGCACTGTCGTGCAGTGATCGAGCGCTTTGCCATGCGCCCCGACGATTGTGAACTGCATTTCTATTCGATCAACTTCGACGCTGCGACCGAGCGTTTGCTGGTGCCGTTGTTGAGTGGCGCGCAAGTGGTTCTGCGGGCGCAGGGCCAATGGGATGCCGAAGAAATCTGCGCGTTGATCCGCACCCATCGCATCAATGTCCTCGGTTTCACCCCGAGCTACGGCAGCCAGTTGGCGCAGTGGCTGGCGACCCGCAACGAGACGCTGCCGGTGCGCATGATCATCACTGGCGGTGAAGCCCTGACCGGTGAGCACCTGGCGCGCATTCGCGCAGCGTTCAAACCGAGCGCGTTCTTCAATGCCTACGGCCCGACGGAAACCGTGGTCATGCCGCTGGCCAGTCTGGCCCCGCAGGTGTTGGAAGAAGGTCTGGGCAGCGTGCCGATCGGCAGCGTCATCGGTGATCGCGTGGCGTACATCCTCGACGCCGATCTGGCATTGGTGCCGCAAGGCGCGACTGGTGAGTTGTACGTTGGTGGCGCGGGCCTGGCCCAGGGTTATCACCAGCGCCCGGGCATGACCGCTGAACGCTTTGTGGCTGACCCGTTCGCCGACAACGGCGGGCGCATTTATCGCACCGGCGATCTGGTGCGCCAGCGCGCGGATGGTTTGGTGGAGTACCTGGGACGGATTGACCATCAGGTAAAAATTCGTGGTTTCCGCATCGAACTGGGTGAAATCGAAACCCGCCTGCTGGAACATCCGTCGGTCCGTGAAGCCGTGGTGTTGGCGCTGGATGCACCGAGTGGCAAGCAACTGGTCGGCTATCTGGTGAGCGAAGTCGCAGAGCTTGGCGAAGCGCAACAGGCCGAACTGCGCGAAGCGCTCAAGGCGCATCTCAAGTCGCAACTGCCGGATTACATGGTGCCCACGCACCTGATTCTGCTGGCCAGCATGCCGCTGACCGCCAACGGCAAACTTGACCGCCGTGCGCTGCCGGCGCCGGACCCGGAGCTGAACCGTCAGCAGTACGTGGCGCCGGGCAACGAACTGGAAGTCACGCTGGCGCAGATCTGGTGTGAAGTGCTGAACGTCGAACAGGTCGGCCTCAACGACAACTTCTTCGAACTGGGCGGCGACTCGATCCTGTCGATTCAGGTGGTCAGCCGCGCGCGGCAGCAGGGCATTCATTTCAGCCCGCGTGATCTGTTCCAGCATCAGACTGTGCAGACCCTCGCCGCCGTGGCGACCCGCACCGAGCAGGTCACCGCCGAACAAGGCTTGCTCAGCGGCGAGTCGCGCCTGACGCCGATCCAGCACTGGTTCTTCGACACCGATATTCCACAGCGCCAACACTGGAACCAGGCGTTGCTGCTGCAACCGACCGCACCGCTGGAACCCCATCGCCTGGAGCAGGCGTTGCTGGCAGTGATCGAGCAACACGATGCCCTGCGCCTGCGCTTCAGCAAGGTGGCTGGCCAGTGGCATGCTGAACATCAGGCGATGGCCGATACGCCGGTGCTGTGGCAGGTGCGCGTTGCCTCCATGGACAAATGCGCCGCGCTGTTCGCCGACGCCCAGCGCAGCCTCGACCTCGAAGAAGGACCGCTGATGCGCGTGCTGCTGGTCGATGGTCCCGAGGGCCAGCAACGGCTGTTCATCGCGATTCACCACTTGGTGGTCGATGGTGTTTCCTGGCGTGTGCTGCTCGACGATCTGCAAACCGTTTACCGCCAACTCGACGCGCAGCAGTCGCTGAAACTGCCGGCCAAAACTAGTGCGTTCAAGGACTGGGCCGCACGCTTGCAGGCCTATGCCGGCAGCGAATCCCTGCGCGAAGAGCTGGGCTGGTGGCAGGCGCAACTGGCGGGGCCGAGCGCCGATTTGCCGTGTGATCGTCCCGAGGGTGGTCGGCAAAATCGTCACGCGCAAACCGTCAGCGTGCGCCTCGACAGCGAACGCACCCGGCAACTGCTGCAACAGGCGCCGAGCGCTTATCGCACCCAGGTCAACGACCTGCTGCTGACCGCATTGGCCCGTGTGCTGTGCAGTTGGAGCGGTCACGCCTCGGCGTTGATTCAACTGGAAGGCCATGGCCGCGAAACGCTGTTCGACGAGATTGACCTGACTCGCACTGTCGGCTGGTTCACCAGTGCTTATCCGCTGCGCCTGACCCCGTCGAACATTGAAGAGGCTGCAGGACAGGGCGCTTCGATCAAGGCGATCAAGGAGCAACTGCGCGCCGTGCCGCACAAAGGCCTGGGTTATGGCGTGCTGCGATATCTCGCCGACGACCAGAGTCGCCGCAGCATGGCCGCGTTGCCAGTGGCGCCGGTCACCTTCAACTACCTGGGGCAGTTCGACCAGAGCTTTGGTGTCGATGCGCTGTTCCATCCACTGGATGAAACCATCGGCGCGGCCCACGATGCCAATGCACCGTTGCCAAACGAGTTGAGCGTCGACGGTCAGGTCTACGGTGGGGAACTGGTATTGCGCTGGACCTTCAGCGCCGATCGCCACGATCCACAGACCATCGGCGATCTGGCGGACGCCTACCTTGGCGAATTGCGAAGCCTGATCGAGCATTGCCTGCGTGATGACGTCGGCGGCCTGACGCCGTCGGACTTCCCGCTGGCCCGGCTCAACCAGACGCAACTGGATGCGCTACCGGTTCCGGCGGCGGTGATCGAGGATGTCTACCCACTGACCCCGATGCAGGAAGGCATGCTGCTGCACACCTTGCTGGAACCGGGTACCGGCCTGTACTACATGCAGGATCGCTATCGCATCAACAGCGAACTTGATCCGCAGCGTTTCACCCAGGCCTGGCAAGCGGTCATCGCTCGTCACGAAGCCTTGCGCGCGTCGTTCTGCTGGAACGTCGGCGAAGACATGTTGCAGGTTATCCACAAACCGGGCACTACGCCGATCGAATACCTCGACTGGAGCGCTATCTCTGAGGCCGAGCAGGAACCGAAGCTGCAGACATTGCTCAAGACCGAGCGTGAGGCCGGCTTCGATCTGCTCAACCAGGCACCGTTCCACTTGCGCCTGATTCGTGTAGGGGCGGCGCGCTACTGGTTCATGATGAGCAACCATCACATCCTCATCGATGCCTGGTGCCGCTCGCTGTTGATGAACGATTTCTTCGAAATCTACAGTGCCTTCGGCGAGGGCCGGGATGCGCAACTGGCGGTGCCGCCGCGTTACCGCGATTACATCGGCTGGCTGCAACGCCAGAGCCTGGCCGAAGCGCGGCAGTGGTGGAAAACCAACCTGCAAGGCTTTGAACGCACGACGCCGATCCCGAGCGACCGGCCGTTTTTGCGCGAGCATGCCGGCGACAGCGGCGGCATGCTCGTCGGCGACCGCTACACAAAACTCGACGCCCGTGACGGTGCACGATTGCGTGAACTGGCGCAGGCCCATCAACTGACCATCAACACGTTTGCCCAGGCAGCGTGGGCTTTGGTGCTGCGGCGCTTGAGCGGTGATCGTGACGTGTTGTTCGGTGTCACGGTGGCCGGGCGACCGGTGCAGATGCCAGAGATGCAACGCACTGTCGGCCTGTTCATCAACAGCATCGCGCTGCGGGTAAAAATGCCTCAGGACGATCGGCGTTGCAGCGTGCGCCAATGGCTCAGCGACTTGCTCGACAGCAACATGCAACTGCGCGAGTACGAATACCTGCCGTTGGTGAATATCCAGGAACAAAGCGAATTGCCCAAGGGCCAGCCGCTGTTCGACAGCCTGTTCGTGTTCGAAAACGCTCCGGTGGAAACCTCGGTGCTGGACCGTGCGCAGAGCCTCAACGCCACTTCCGATTCGGGTCGCACCCACACCAACTTCCCGCTCACGGCGGTGTGCTATCCGGGTGACGACCTGGGCTTGCACCTGTCCTATGACCAGCGCTACTTCGATGAAAACACCGTCGAGCGCATGCTCGGTGAGTTCAAGCGATTGTTGCTGGCGTTGGTCGAAGGCTTCCACGGTGACATGGCCGATCTGCCGTTGCTGGGAGCCGAGGAGCAGGCGTTTCTGATCCACGCCTGCAACCAGAGCGAGCACCATTACCCGCTGGAGCAAAGCTATGTCGCTTTGTTCGAAGCGCAAGTGGCCGCGCATCCGCAGCGGATCGCCGCCAGTTGCCTGAATGAGCAGCACAGTTACGCCGAGTTGAATCAGCGCGCCAACCGGCTCGGTCATGCGCTGATAGCGTCCGGTGTCGGGCTGGATCAACCGGTGGCCTTGCTGGCCGAGCGCAACCTCGATCTGCTGGGCATGATCATCGGTAGCTTCAAGGCCGGGGCGGGTTATCTGCCGCTGGACCCGGGGCTGCCGAGCCAGCGCCTGAGCCGCATCATCGATCTGAGCCGTACGCCATTGCTGGTGTGCACGCAGGCCTGTCGCGAGCAAGCGCTTGGGCTGCTGGAAGAATTCAGCTGTGCCAATCGGCCTCGATTGCTGGTCTGGGAACAGGTGCAGGCGAGCGATGTTGCGTTGGGCAATCCGGGTATCTACAGCGCCCCGGACAACCTGGCCTACGTGATCTACACCTCCGGTTCCACCGGTTTGCCCAAGGGGGTGATGGTCGAACAGCGCGGCATGCTCAACAACCAGTTGAGCAAGGTGCCGTATCTGGACCTGAGCGAGTCCGACGTGATCGCGCAGACGGCTTCGCAAAGCTTCGACATTTCAGTCTGGCAGTTTCTCGCTGCGCCGTTGTTCGGTGCTCGGGTGGACATCGTGCCGAACAGCATCGCCCACGATCCGCAAGGCTTGCTGGCCCACGTGCAGGCCCAGGGCATCACTGTTCTGGAAAGCGTGCCATCGCTGATCCAGGGCATGCTCGCCCAGGAGCGGATGAGCCTCGATGGCTTGCGCTGGATGCTGCCGACCGGTGAGGCGATGCCGCCTGAACTGGCGCATCAATGGTTGCAGCGTTACCCGGCCATCGGCCTGGTGAATGCCTACGGCCCGGCGGAGTGCTCGGATGACGTGGCGTTTTTCCGCGTCGACACGGCCTCCACCCGCGGCAGCTATTTGCCGATCGGTACGCCGACCGACAACAACCGCTTGTACCTGCTCGACGGCGCACTGGAACTGGTACCGCTGGGCGCGGTGGGCGAGTTGTGCGTCGCTGGCACCGGCGTCGGACGCGGTTACGTCAGCGATCCGCTGCGCACCGCGCAGGTGTTCGTGCCCAACCCGTTTGGCGCACCGGGCGAGCGTTTGTATCGCACCGGCGACCTGGCTCGGCGTCGCAACGACGGCGTGCTGGAGTACGTCGGGCGCATCGATCACCAGGTGAAAATTCGCGGTTACCGCATCGAGTTGGGTGAAATCGAAGCGCGCCTGCATGAACAGCCGCAAGTACGCGACGCGGCGGTCGGTGTGCAGGAAGGTGCGAATGGCAAGCATCTGGTCGGCTATCTGGTGCCTGCCGATTCAACGCTCAATCCAGCCGAATGCCTGGAACGCATCAAGCAGCGCCTGCGCGCCGAACTGCCGGAATACATGGTGCCGCTGCACTGGCTGTGGCTGGACAAAATGCCGCTCAACGCCAACGGCAAACTGGACCGCAAGGCGCTGCCGGTGCTGGAAATCGGTCAGTTGCAAAGCCAGGATTACCAGGCGCCGCGCAATGAGCTTGAGCAGACCCTGGCCGCTATCTGGGCCGAGGTATTGAAGGTGGAGAAGGTCGGTGTTCGCGACAATTTCTTCGAGTTGGGCGGGCATTCGCTGCTGGCCACCCAGATCGCCTCGCGGGTGCAGAAAACCCTGCAAAGGGATGTACCGTTGCGGGCGATGTTCGAATGCAGCACGGTGGAAGAACTGGCCGGTTACATCGACGGGCTGGCGGCCAGTGAGATCACCGAGGACAAGGTGGATCGGCTGAATGATCTGATGGCGCAGCTGGAGGGGCTTTGATTCTTTAGTGCCTGGGCTGACGCCATCGCTGGCAAGCCAGCTCCCACAGTGATTGATGTCGTGCACAAAATCCATGTTCGACTCAGAACCCTGTGGGAGCTGGCTTGCCAGCGATGGCGTCAGCAGGAATACATACATTGGTGCGATTGACTGCAACCTGCCAGCCGCGCAGTCTTGCTGTTCCATTTTTACTGGCGCAGACACGATGCCTTTCGTAACCCTAGACGGCCAACCCCTCCATTACATTGATCAAGGCTCTGGTCCGGCAGTCCTGCTGGCCGGCAGTTATCTGTGGGACCAGACCATGTGGGCGCCGCAGATCGCGGCGCTATCACAACAGTATCGAGTCATCGCGCTGGACCTGTGGGGCCACGGTGAATCGGGGGCGTTGCCTGCTGGCACGGCATCGCTGGACGATGTGGCGCGCCAGGCCTTGGCATTGCTCGATCATTTGAATATCGCGCGTGTGACCCTGATCGGCCTGTCGGTCGGCGGCATGTGGGGCGTACGCCTGGCGTTGTCGGCACCGCAGCGGCTCAATGGCCTGGTGTTGATGGACACCTATGTCGGTGTCGAGCCGGAACCGACCCGCCAGTACTATTTTTCGTTGTTCGACATGATCGAACAAAGCGGCGTGATTGCACCGCAGTTGCTGGACATCGTGGTACCGATTTTCTTCCGTCCGGGCATCGATCCGCAGTCGGCGTTGTATCAGGCGTTCCGCGCCAAACTCGCCGCATTGCCAGCGCAACGTCTGCGTGAAAGCATCGTACCGATGGGCCGGATTACGTTCGCGCGTGATGATCTGTTGCCGCGTCTGGGCGAACTGGACGCGGCGAGTACGCTTGTATTGTGTGGCGATCAGGACAAGCCGCGTCCACCAAGCGAAGCGCAGGAAATGGCCGAGCTGATCGGTTGTCCCTGTGTGCTGGTGCCGGAGGCGGGGCATATTTCCAATCTGGAGAATCCGCAGTTTGTCACTGAGGCGTTGCTCGAGTTTTTGGCTCAAAGAAATTAGTTGGTTTGAGATCGTTCCCACGCTCTGCGTTTGAGATCGTTCCCACGCTCTGCGTGGGAATGCCTCTTCGGACGCTCTGCGTCCGGCTCTGGAAGGGCGCGAAGCGTCCCGAGCTGCATTCCCGCGCGGAGCGTGGGAACGATCAAAATCAGAACACTATTTAGGCCCGAGAATCTTCGCCAGTTTGTCCGGCGACGGCGCACCTTGCTGCTGTTGCAGTTCACCCTTGCTGTCCATGTAGAAAATGGCCGGAGTGGCTTGCAGCTCCAGGTCTTCCATCAACTGCATGTTGGCCGCCAGTTTCGCCGCAATTGCCGGTGGCACTTCCTTCAGGGCTTTAAGCGTACTGGCCTTGCCGGCGGATTCGTGGTCTTGCAACGCTTTTTGCGGGTCCTTGGCGGCGAGCAGGGCGGCGGATTTACCGGGGCTGTCTTCGCGGATGATGCCGACCATGATGTGACGCAGCTGCACTTTGCCGGCCTTGACCCATGGCCGCGCCTGTTCCCAGAACATGCTGCAGTAAGGGCAGTTCGGGTCACTGAACATGTAGACGATACGCGGCGCATCCTTGCTGCCATCGGCAATCCAGTTGCTCGCTTCCATCTTGCCCCAGACTTCCTTGGCCATTGGCGCGTACACCAGTTTCTGCAACGGTGCGCTGCTCAGGTCATTGCCTTGGGCGTCATACAGATTGCCCAGCAGCACGTGTTTGCCGTCCGGCGTCAGGTACAGCGCCATGCCTCGGTTCTGGTATTGCGCGGCGTACCCGCGCAAGCCATCAGGGGCATCGAACTGGCCGACGATCTTCGCGCCTTTGGCTTCGATCTTTTTGATCGCCTCGGGCAACTCTTCGGCCTGCACCCATGGCAAGTGCAGCAGGACGGCACCGAGGCTCAGGGTCAGCAGATGGCGGAGGCGGGGCATGGCAGTTTCCTTGAAGAGGTGGCAGGTACGGAATCGAAGTTTTCCAGGGCGCGGGCCAGGCTGGCCTGCGACAGTTCACCCAGATGGCTGCCCAGCAAGCGACCGTCGGGGCTGTAGAACAGCGTAGTTGGCAATGCCATTGAGCCGACGGCCTGACCCAGGCGACCACTGCCGTCGAACAATACATTGGACAGACTGAGGCCTTGGGTTTCCAGGAACGTTGCGACGCTTTGCATGCTTTCGGCCTGATTGACGAACAGGAACGTCAGGTCCGGGCGTTGCTGTTGAGCGTTCTCCAGCACCGGCATTTCCCGGCGGCATGGCGGACACCAGGTGGCCCACAGATTGATCACCAGCGGGCCGCCCTTGTAGTCGGCCAGTTGCACCGTTTCACCGGCGGCATTACGCAAGGCGATTTCCGGCAAGCGCGTGCCTTGCTCGTAGATCGCCAGGGAGAAGGTCGCCAATAGCCAGAACGCCAGGCCGCTGGCGACACCAAAGCCCAAAGGGCGGCGCAAACCCGGTCGACGCCAGCCTCGGTACAGGGTGGCAAGCACCAGCGCGATCACCCCCGGCCAAGCGAGGAAACCGCCGTCGCGCAGGTCGATGATCTGCCAGGGATCACTGCGATAGTGGTTCCAGTAAACGGCGACGAAACCGACCCGCGCCGCGAGCATGCCGATCAGGAACAGACTGAACAGCGCCGACTCTGGGTTCTCGCCCCCACGTTTGGCCACTCGCCAACCGACAAAGGTCGCCAGTGCCAAGGCACTGATCAGCAGCAGGTGGTTCAGCGCGATTGCAAAGGTGCCGAGGGTGAAGGTCAGCATTAGCGGGCGTCTCGGGTGGTGGTCCAGCGTTTCAGGAACGTGTCGGCATCGACCTCGCCGGTGATGCGTTGGCTGCGACGCTCAACGCCGTCGGCACCGATCCACAACAGGCTCGGCGGCCCCGGTACTTTGTAGCGACCGAGCAGTTCACGGCTGGCGGCATTGTCGGCGGTGACGTCCAGCCGGAGCAAGCGCACATCGCTCAAGGCTTCGAGCACGCTGGTTTTACCGAACACTTGTTTTTCCATGACCTTGCACGCCACGCACCAGTCGGCGTAGTAATCGAGCAGTACCCATTGGCCCTGCGCTTGCGCCGCGTCGAGTTCCCGTTGCAGGGCTTGCGGGTCCTTGACGGTAGTGAAGGCGTCGTGACCGACCGGGACAGCCGCAACGGCCGAGTTCGAAGCGCGGAAAACCTGCAATGGCTTGAACAAATCATCGCTGCCGCCCGCTGCGCCGATCATCAACAAGCCTCCCCACATGCCCAGCAACAACGAAGTAGCACCGAACAGATGCGCCACGCGACCGAAGCCGTCCGATTGCTTCCAGGCGCTGTAGGCCGCAATCACCAGCAACGCGCCACACAAACCGACCCACAGGGACTCATCCAGCACCGGACGCAGCATCAGCAGCGCAGTGGCGAGGAACAGGAAACCGAAAATGCCTTTGACCAGGTTCATCCAGGCGCCAGGCTTGGGCATGAAGCGATTGCCGACCGTCACCAGCAACAGCAGCGGCATGCCAATGCCAATGCCCAGGGCAAACAGGATCAGCCCGCCGTGCAACGCGTTGCCACTTTGCGCGATGTAGAGCAGGGCGCCGGCCAGCGGCGCGGTCATGCACGGCCCCACCAACAGGCCAGACAAAGCTCCCAGCACACCGGCGCCGACCAGGCTGCCGCCGCGCTGATTGCGCGAGACATTTTCCAGCCGATCACGAACCGCCACCGGCAATTGCAGTTCGAAGAAGCCGAACATCGGTAACGCCAACAGTACGAAAATCGCCGCGAAGCTGCCCAGTAGCCAAGGATTTTGCAACAGTGCCTGCAGATTCGCCCCCAACAGCGCCGCCAGCACGCCCATCGCTGCGTAGACCAATGCCATGCTCACCACATAACTGCCTGCGAGGGCAAAACCGCGCTTGGTCGAGGCGCCGCTGCCGACGATCAAACCCGCCAGAATCGGCAACATCGGCAGCGAGCAGGGGGTAAACGCCAGCAACAGTCCGAGGCCGAAAAACACCAGCAAGCTCCAACCCAATGCCTGCTTTTGCAGGCCGCTGGCCAATGCCTGGTCCGGCGCTTCGTCAGTTGCAACGGCGGCGTCGCTGTTACCCAGGTCCACGACCTGGGTTTGTGGCGGATAACACAAACCTGCGTCGGCACAGCCCTGGAACCCGACCTTGACCTGGCCGGTGGCACCGGCAGGAATCTTCAACTCCAGACCCTGGCGATAGACTTGCTGTTCACCGAAAAACTCGTCGCTGTGCGCTTCGCCCTGCGGTAATGCAGGTTGCTGCCCGATCGGTAAACCGTCGAACTTCAGCCGCTTCTGATACAGGTAATAGCCGTCGGCGATCTGCCAGAACAATTGGGTTTCGCCGGACTCAAGGCGCTGCGAGGTAAAGACAAACGCTTTGTCGACCGGCAGAAACTCTGGCTTGGTTGCAAACGGATCAGTGCCGGCCTGGGTCAGGCTGGAGAACAACAGGGCGACGAGTAGGAACAGATGGCGCATGGAAAAGCCTTATCTTTTGCACGTGAGCAGCACAATGGGTGGCGACGATTAACCGATGATTAACCTTGGCAGCCTTGTGGCAATGGCACTTGCGGCATAATGTCCGCTTAATCGGTCGCCGGCCTAATCTGCTTTATTTACACGAGGCTCTTATGCACGTACTGGTTTGCGAAGACGATGAGTTGATCGCCAGCGGCATCGTCGCCGGCCTGACCGCCCAGGGCCTGACCGTTGAGCACGTGGCCACCGCGTCTGCAGCCCGGGCGATGCTCAAGGTGGCGGAGTTCGACGTGATGGTGCTCGATCTCGGTTTGCCCGATGAAGACGGCCTGAAGTTACTTCAGCAATTGCGCCACAACGGTCTGGAGTTACCGGTGCTGATCCTCACGGCCAGGGACTCGGTCATTGACCGCGTCGACGGTCTGCAGGCCGGCGCCGACGACTATTTGCTCAAGCCTTTCGACCTGCGCGAACTGGCCGCGCGCCTGCATACGCTGTTGCGGCGGGTGGCAGGGCGTAGTGTCAATCTGATCGAACATGGCGCCCTGACCTACGACCCGAGCAGCCGCGAAACCACGCTCGCCGGTCGTCCAGTGGACCTCTCGCGTCGCGAACAGTCGCTGTTGCAGGCCCTGCTGCATAACCGTGGCCGGGTGTTGTCCACCGAGCAACTCAAGGACAGCGTCTACGGCTTCAACGACGAACTGGAAAGCAACGCCCTCAACGTGCATATCCATCACCTGCGCAGCAAACTGGGTAAAGGCATCGTTGAAACAGTGCGCGGTCTGGGCTATCGCCTGGGGCCGGCCGACGGCGGAGATCAATCGAAGTGATGAGTTTGCGTTTGCGCCTGAGCCTGACGCTCGGCGCCGCGTTTGCGCTGATCTGGGCGCTGGCCGCGGCCTGGATGCTCAGCGACTTGCGCAACCAGATGATGTTCTCCCTCGACCAGCGCCTGGTGGCTTCGGCGCGGATGGTCGCCGGGCTGATGGAGCAATTGCCGCCATTGCCGAGCAAGGGCGAGGGCACGCATTTCAGTGCCGAACAGCTGAGCATTCCCGGTGGCATGGCGTGCCAGGTCAGCTCGCTGCGGGGGGAAATCCTCGCCCGCAGTCACACGGACCCTGGCCAGACCCTGGAAGCCGAGAAAATGGGCTTCCACGATCAGATGATCGACGGCGCGCCGTGGCGCAGTTTTACCCTCGCGCGAGGCGATCTGCGGATCACCACCGCCGATCGGCAAATCGAACGGGAAGCGTTGAACATGTCGATCCTGCTGGCCGCTTCGGTGCCGGTGGGTGTGGCGCTGCTGGGTTGCCTGTGCCTGTTGTGGCTGGGGATCGGCCAGGGACTGGCGCCGCTCAATCGCATGCGCGATGCCTTGATGCGTCGCAGCGCCGATTCCCTGGAGCCTTTGCAGGTCCAGCCACTGCCCAGCGAACTGCAACCGCTGCTGGACACGCAGAACCAGCTGTTCCAGCGCATCGGCAAGACCATCGAGCGCGAGCGCCGGCTGACCGGTGACGCGGCCCATGAATTGCGCAGCCCGCTGACCGCGATCAAGACCCATCTGCAGGTGGCGCGCATGACCGATGGCGCGGCTCGGGATCAATCCCTGGCCCGGGCCGAGGAGGGCGCCGACCGTCTGCACCGCACGCTTGAACAGTTGTTGTTGCTGGCCCGGGTCGAGGGCAGTTTGTCGTTTGACGACGGTGTGCAATGCAGCGCCGAGCAGGTGGCAAAACTGGCGATTCAGGACGCCGCCGGTGGTGATCGCCAGCGCATTAAATTGCAATTGCCCGCCAGGGTCTCCCAGGCGCCGGTAGAAATGCCTGCGGTGCTGTCGATTGCTGCGCTGCGCAACTTGCTGGACAACGCCTTGCGCCATACGCCCGGCGAAGGTGAGGTTGAGCTCAGCCTGCAAACCAGCGGCAACCGTGTGCAGTTCGTGGTCCGCGATCATGGGCCGGGCATTGCCGAGGATGACGTGCAACACCTGACCCAGCGATTCTGGCGCAACGGTCAAAGCACCGGTTGCGGTCTCGGCCTGGCAATTGTCCAGGCCATCGTCCAGCGCTGTGGTTGTACGTTGCATTTCGACAGCCGCCCGGATGGATTGCGGGTTGAATTGAGCATGCCGTTGCAACCGGTCTGACAAACACCACAGGTCTTGTGTTGGCCGCATCAACCTGGCACGACACAGTACCTGTGGGAGCTGGCTTGCCAGCGATGAGGTCGGCAGATTCAGCATCAATATCGCCTGCCAGGACGCCATCGCGGGCAAGTCGAATCGTCGCACCGCCGCTCCCGCGGGCGCTACATCAAATGTAACTTCTCTGCATTGGTCGTCCGGCTCTCGTACAACTATCGTTCCCTGACACTCAATGGATTGAGGTAACGGCGCCATGGACGAACCCATACATACCTGCAAGGCGACTCCGGCCGACGCCGGTATCATCAGCCGCATCATCGAGCGCTCCATTCGGGTCGGTTGCGCCCTCGACCATCGTAATCAGCCGCAAGTCGTTGCGACCTGGACGCAAAATCAAACCCACGAAAACATCCTGCTTTGGCTCTCGGATCAACACCTGTACCTCAACCTCGCCCTGCTGCACGACAAACCGGTGGGGGTGGCGATGGCGTCGAATCAGGGGCAGGTTGCGTTCTGCTATGTGATGCCGGAGTGGTTTCGTCGCGGGGTCGGCCAAGCGTTGGTGCGCGATCTTGAGGGCTGGCTGATCAATCAGGGGCTGCGCCAGTCGCGACTGAACAGCACGCGAACCGGCGAAGCCTTTTATCGGCGCCTGGGCTACCAGCCGCAGGCCGAACCCCTGACAGTGGCGGGTCTCCCCGTCATCCCTATGCACAAAGCCTTGTCGAAGGTCTAAATCCTTGAGCCCCTGATGCGTTTCCACAACAGGAAAACCTTATTGAGGGGTCGAGAGATGTCAGTCGCTACCAGTCTTATCGAAGATCAGCCGGCCCGGGTCGCCCCGACCGAGTCGCTTTATCAGTTCGCCGAATCGCCGTTACTGGCCCGTCAGAGCCAACAGGAATCCAACGCCCGCAGCTACCCGCGACGCATTCCACTGGCCCTCAAGCGCGCCAAGGGCATTCATGTCGAAGACGTCGAAGGTCGCACGTTCATCGACTGCCTGGCGGGCGCCGGTACCCTTGCGTTGGGGCATAACCATCCGGTGGTGATCGAAGCCATCCAGCAAGTGCTGACTGACGAGTTGCCTCTGCATACGCTTGACCTGACGACGCCGGTCAAGGACCGGTTCGTACAGGACCTGTTCGGCTTGTTGCCGCCAGCACTGGCCGCGCATGCGAAAATCCAGTTCTGCGGTCCCACCGGCACCGATGCCGTAGAAGCGGCGCTGAAACTGGTGCGCACCGCTACCGGTCGCAGCACCGTTTTGTCGTTCCAGGGCGGTTACCACGGCATGAGCCAGGGCGCGTTGAGCCTGATGGGCAGTCTGGGGCCGAAAAAGCCGCTGGGCGCTTTGCTCGGCAATGGCGTGCAGTTCATTCCGTACCCTTACGATTACCGTTGCCCCTTTGGTTTGGGCGGCGCACAAGGGGTCAAGGCCAACTTGAGTTATCTGGAAAACCTGTTGAACGACCCGGAAGCCGGCGTGCTATTGCCGGCGGCGGTGATCGTTGAAGTTGTGCAGGGCGAGGGCGGGGTGATCCCGGCCGATCTGGACTGGTTGCGTGGGTTGCGCCGGATTACCGAAAAGGCTGGCGTCGCGTTGATCGTCGACGAGATTCAGAGCGGTTTCGCCCGCACGGGCAAGATGTTCGCCTTCGAGCATGCGGGGATCATTCCGGACGTGGTGGTGATGTCCAAGGCCATCGGCGGCAGTCTGCCGTTGGCGGTGGTGGTGTATCGAGACTGGCTCGACACCTGGTTGCCGGGCGCCCATGCCGGGACGTTCCGTGGCAATCAGATGGCCATGGCTGCCGGTTCTGCGGTGATGCGTTACCTGGTTGAACACAAAGTGTGCGAACACGCCACCGCCATGGGCGAGCGCTTGAGCGAACACTTGCGCATCCTGCAGCGCGACTTCCCGCAACTGGGTGACATTCGCGGTCGTGGCTTGATGCTTGGCGTCGAACTGGTCGACCCGACGGGGGCGCTGGACGCGTTGGGGCATCCGCCTGCCTTTGCGCGTTTGGCGCCGCTGGTGCAGCGCGAATGCCTCAAGCGTGGCTTGATCCTGGAACTGGGTGGCCGGCATGGCGCGGTGGTGCGTTTCCTGCCGCCGCTGGTGATTACTGCCGCGGAAATCGACCATGTCGCCGAGATTTTCGGCCGGGCATTGGCCGCCGCAACCACCGGGCTTTAAATTTTCCGGGGGCCGGAACGTTCCTTCTACATCGCGGCTGCACGCAGCGTGCGGCCCACCCTACACTGACGGAGAAACAGCATGACTTCAGTATTCGACCGCGAGGACATCCTCTTTCAGGTCGTGGTCAACCACGAAGAGCAATACTCGATCTGGCCCGACTATAAAGCTGTGCCGCAAGGCTGGCGTACCGTGGGCAAGAGCGGGTTGAAAAAGGAGTGCCTGGCTTACATCGAGGAGACCTGGACTGACATGCGTCCGTTGAGCTTGCGGCGCAAGATGGATGAGCAGGGTGTGGCTCTCTGAGTGTTTTGCAAAAAAAGGAGCTCGCTGGACTGGTGACGGTTAGCGGGTTTTTTTGTTTTGGTGGTGTACACATCCGTTGCTGTGGTAACGGCGGCTTTTATGTTGTGAGGTGTACATATCCGTTGCTGTGGTAGCGGCGGCTTTTACGTTGTGAGGTGTACATATCCGTTGCTGCGGTAACGGCTACTTAGGGTTCCGCTCTTACAGCGGGTCACTTTGAAAAGCGCAAAGTAACCAAACGCTCTTGCCCCTTTCGTTCGGTGCCTCGCCTAGGCTCGGCATGCCCTCGCTCCGGTCCTGCTCCGTGGGCCCGCCGCCATCGGCCATCCATGGCCGGGGGCGGCTAACCCGGCATCCCTGCCGGGTTGCCCACTACGCAGAACCTCCACTCGGCCTCTCGATGGGGCAAGAAAATCAAAAGCCAAAGCCAAAGCAAGAGCGAGGCGGCCTACCGGCCGGCCTGACTCTGGGTGGGTGTGCGCTGTCGAGTCAAAGAAGTTTTGATGCTTTGCATTGCATTGCAATGCATTGCTTTGCTTTGCTTTGCTTTGCTTTGCTTTGCTTTGCTTTGCTTTGCTTTGCTTTGGCTTTGGCTTTGGTATTTGATCTCTTGCCCCGTTTCCAGAGGCCGAACGCAGGTATTGCGTAGGGGGCACCTCGGCATGGATGCCGAGGTAGCCGCCCCCGGCCATGGATGGCCGATGGCGGCGGGCCCCCGGAGCAATGCCGGAGTGAGGGCATGCCGAGCCTTGGCGAGGCACCGAATGGTGGGGCAGAGCCCTTTGGTTACTTTGGGGCTTTTCCAAAGTGACCCGCTGTAAGAGCGGAACCATAAGCAGCCGTTACCGCAGCAACGGATATGTACACCTCACAACGTAAAAGCCGCTGTTACCGCAGCAACGGATATGTACACGAATCAAAAATGCGTAAATTGACACGAAGCCATCGCGCGCAGGCTCGCCGCCGTTACCGCAGCAACGGAAATGTACACGAATCAAAAATGCGTAAATTGACACCCACGGAACTCTTCAGTGGGGCATTAATCGCAAGTAAGACCGCGGCCCCTACGTGGGAGCCAGCCTGCTGGCGATGAACGATAACCCGGAAGAACTGCCGTCAGGCCCCACTCAACCCCTTGATCACCAAATCCACATCGCCCTCCAACTCCGCCACCGGATCAGCCGCGTCGACACTCAACATCACCAATCGACTCCCGGCTTCAGCAATCACCGCTTTCAGCGCATCCGAAGGCTGGCGATGATGCAACACCAGCGCCACGTCATTGTCCTTGAGCGTCGCCCCCAACGCCTTCAACGCCTCAGGCGTCCACTCGGCATCGGGCCTCGCATCAAGGCCGACAAGCTCAAGATTGAGACCACCGATCAGGTAGCCGAAGTGATCGCTCAGGCTCATCACACTGAGGTTGTCAGCGGCAGCCAGGCGCGCCTCGCTTTCAGCGCTGAGCTTGAGCAGGCGCTGTTTGAGTGTCGCCAGATTGGCTTCGATTGCCGGCTTGGCCTCGGGCGCCAGGCGCACCAGGTCCGCCGCCATCACGTCCGCCATGCGTCCCATGTTGTTGCTGGCCAGCCACGGCTGACTGTTCAAGCCATCGACCTTGTTGCCAGGTTGCACGGCGATGCCTGGCAGGGCGCCGTCCACCGGGCGGGCGGCGTCGACTTCGACGATACGGATGTTGCTGCGCCGTGAGATCGGATACAGCGGATCATCCGGCCACAACGAACGCAGGCCGATCACCGCGTCGGCGTCGGCCGCCAGTTTTGCCAGCGCCGGAGCGCCCCGTCCGGTGAAGTAGGCGGTCTGACGGCTGCCGGGCAGATTGTCCGGCGCTGCGCGTTGCAGACTGACGTCGGTACCTTTGAGCAGCGCTTCGCCCAAGCCATAAGTGATCGGCAAGGACGCGATCACGCGCAGCGGTTTGTTGTTGTCAGCGGCGAAAGAGGCGGTAGTCAGCCCGCACAGGGTGATCGCCAGGGTCAATTGGCGCAGAGAAAAAGTCATTTATCCAAGGTTCCCTTTCAGGCTGGGGACGACGCCGCGCGCGATGGCGGCCAGGGCGAAGGCGATACCGGCCACCAGAATGATCGCGGCACCAGAGGGGATCGGCAGGTCGAAGACGATCGGCGCGAGAATCCCGCACAGTGTGCTGATCGTGGCGATCAGCACCGAACACCAGAAAAAGCCTTTCAACGATTGGCTGAGCAACCGTGCCGCTGCGGCCGGAATTACCAGCAGGGCACCGACCAGAATCGCGCCGATGACTTTCACCGCGGCGACGGTGATCAGCGTCACCAGAATCACGAACAGATAATCCAGCGACTTCACCGCTACACCGCGAACCGCCGCCAGTTGCGGATTGAAACTGGCGAGCATGATGCGGTTGTACAGCGGCAAAGCCAGGGCCATCACCAGCGAGCCGACGATGGCCAGCACCAGCAAGTCATTGCCGTTGACTGTCAGCACCGAGCCGAACAGCACGTTTTCCAGAATGTGCACGTTGATCTTGCCCGCCAGAATCAGCAGCAGGCTCGCCCCCAGCGCCAGGGACACCGACAGGAACACGCCGATCAAGGTGTCCGGTGCCAGGCCGGTGCGGTTGCGCAGGTAGTTGAGCAGGATGCCGAACAGCAGACAGTAGCCGAACAGGCTGCCATAAGGGCCGGTGTAGGGTTCGCCGAGCAAGATGCCGATGGCCACGCCGGTTAGTGCGGCGTGGCCCACCGCTTCGGAGAAGAACGCGAAGCGCTTGACCACCACCAGCGTGCCCAGACCGCCCAGTACCGGGCCGATCAGCAGGCCGGCGAGCAGCGCGTTGACCACAAATCCATAGGCCAGCGCCTCAGGCAGATAACCCGACGATGCCCAGCCCTGGACCATCAGGCGAAAAGCTTCGTAACTCATCAGGCAACGCTCCGCGGGTGGGTTGAAAACAGGCTCAGCAAACGGTCCGGCGTCAGCGCCTGTTTCGGTGTGGCGTCGAACAGTACCCGGCGATTGAGACCGGTAACGTGATCGGCCAGACGGCCCACGGCCTCCAGATCGTGCTCGATCCACAACACGGTGATCCCCGCCGCACGCCAGTCGCCGAGCAAACGCTCGAACACCTGGATACCGGCCTCATCGAGGGCTGACATCGGTTCGTCGAGCACCAGCAATTGTGGCGCCGGAATCAGCCCTTGCGCCAACAACACCCGCTGACGTTCGCCACCTGACAGTGCACCCATGCGCCGCTTGCGCTTGTCCTGCATGCCGACCCGCTCCAGCGCCTCGCCAATCGCCGCCGCGTAGTGCTTGCTCAGACCGAGGAAGGCCGGGCGGCGCTGGCACATGGCAGCCATGAAATCGTCGACGGTCAGCGGCAGGCCGCGGTCGAACTCCAGGGCTTGCGGCACATAACCGATGGTCCCCGGTTCGCCCGGCCATTGCAGACTCAGGCGACCCTGATGCGGCATCTGCCCGAGCAAGGTCTTGATCAACGAACTCTTGCCGCCTCCGTTGGGGCCGACCAGTGCATGCACGCTGCCGGGCCGAACCTGAAAGCTGACCTTGTCGAGGATCGTCGTGCGACCCAACGTCAGGCTGACCTCTGCGAAATCCAGCGTTGGCCCTACCCCCTGTAGGAGCGAGCCTGTCGAATCGTCGCACCGTCGCGATTGCGGTGTTTCAGTTGACAGTGATGCTGGCTGACCGGACGCCTTCGCGAGCAGGCTCGTTCCTACAGGGCTTTGCGTGTCGGCCAGGATGGTTTCCTTCGATGTCATTGGCCTGACTCCTGAATCGCCCGCACTACGGTGTTGAGGTTGCCGGTCATTTCCTTTTCGTACTTGTCGGCGGTGTATTCGCCGTAGGAAATATGGGACAGCGGATACAGCTTGACCCCGGATTCACGCTGAATGGTGTCGACATAGGACGACGGGAAATCCATCTCCGAGAAGATCACCTTCACGTCCAATTCGCGCAGTTGGTCGATGGTTTTCTTCAACTGACTCGGGCTTGGTTCGATACCGTGGGCGGGTTCGACCACGGCGGTGACCTCCAGGCCGAATTCGCGCAGCAGATAGTCGTAGGCCGCGTGCACCGTGGCCACCCGCAGTTCGGCGTTGGGAGCCTGGGTCAGTTTGGCCAGGGCATCGGCGCGCATCTTGCGCAGGCGTTTGCCGTAGGCGCGGGCGTTTTCGGTGTAGGTCTTGGCGTTAACCGGGTCGAGCTTGCCCAGCTCCCGGGCAATGTTGTTGACCTGGGCAATCGACGCGCTGATCGACAGGAAGGTGTGCGGGTTCACCACCTTGCCGGCACCGCGCGCAGCGACGCCGGTGGCGGCCAGCAGCGGTACGTTTTCGTTGGCTTCAATCACCGGCACCTTCGGCGTTTCGCTGGCGGCGATCATGCGGTCGGCAAAGTCGTCGTGGCCCACGCCATTGAGCACGATTACATCGAGGCCGCTGATGCGCTTGATGTCTTCGGCGCGAGGTTCGTAGGCATGGGGATTGAAACCGGCAGGAATCAGCGGCACCACTTCGGCCTTGTCGCCGACGATGTTGGCCACGTAGCTGTAATACGGATGCAGGGTGATGCCGATGCGCAGGCGCTTGGCCTCCTCGGCGCTGGCCAGGGGTGTCAGCAGGCAGGCCAGCAGGCCGACCAGTGTCAGGCGCAGAATCGAGCGTAGCGATGAAATAGGCATGGGAAAGCGGTCTTCTCTCGGGTGAAAGCGAGGGTTCAGTGCCGGTGCTGGCGGGTCACGCCGGCATCGAATTGCGCGACGATCTGCTGCCAGCCGGCGCTTTCGAGCGCGGCATCGCTGAGGTCGGCAGGGGGCTTGAGGTCGGTGGCACGGTTGAGCCAGATGTCCGGCGCGTCATCCTCGGCGGTCAGGCGCATCAGAAACGAGCCGGCCACGCTGGCAACCTGGCTCTGGCCGAAGTAAGCCCTGGCATCGAGCAATTGCCAGGCATGGCCGCCGCGACTGACCGAACTGGCGTCTTGGGCAAACGGCGCGAAGCCCTCAGCGGCAAGGGTTTCAGGTGCCGGCAGGGTGTGTTGTTCCTGGCGCAGCAAGTGAATTTCGTCCAGCGTCACCCGCAGATCGGCGTAGATGCCTTGTTCTGAAGCGCTGAGGTCGCGTCGGGCATCCAGCTGATGGCTGTTGACGCTGCTCGCTTCCTGCGACTCACCGCGCCAGGCGACCACCGACCCGGCCACTGCCAGAATGATCAGGCACAGCAGCAATACGTAGAGCGTTTCATGACCGGCACCGGCCGGGCGGACGACTTGCGTGGTTGGCGGACTCATGCTCATGTCCCGGGCGCCTCGATGTCGGCTTGGTCGATTTCGACCACGTGGCCGGGGCCTGCGTCGAACAGCACATAAAACTCGGCGCCGGGCTTCTTGAAGGTCAGGGTCGAATCGGCCCCGAGCTTGCCTGGAACCAGAATGGTTTCGTCATAGCCGATCACGTCGAGGGTCACGCCGGGGGCGCCGCTGCCGTCGGAGAAACCGCCGGTGCACTTGATCTGCTCGGCGTCGATGGCCTTGCATTCGCACATCGGGTTGTGGGCCAGGGCGCTGGCGCTGAAACCGGCGCAAAACAATACAAGCGCAGCGCTGAGAGGACGGATAACGTTGATCATGGTTTGCCTCCTTGAATGCTCAACCAGGCGATGGTGGCGGGCGATGCCTGGCTCAGAGGAATGGATGCCTGATGCATGGAGCCGTCCCAGCCTTCCATGGTGATCCACAGTTCGGCGTCGGCTTTGGTTTTTTCCGGGATCGGCAACATGGCGCCCATGCGGTACGGCGTGCCGAAGAAAATCACTCCGGCGGCGCGCAGGCTGCGGGGTTTGCCGATGCGCAGGTAAGTGGCCTTGACCTGCTCGCGGCAGCTGGCGCATAGCGCGGCATTGAAGCTTTTCATGTGGCCGGCCGGGCCATCGGGCCGTGGTGCTTCATTGCGCAACTCAGCCAGACGTACGCTCCACGGGCCGACCTGAACTTCACCGATTTCTCGCTCGCCAAGCCCGGTGTCACCGCGAAACAGTGCGGCGTCGGCGAAGTACTTGGGCATGAAGCCCAGCGGCACCAGCAATAGCAGAACGTTGATGTGGAAACGCCATTTGTGCCAAAAGCGGCTCAGTGCCGAGCCCGGTTTTTCCGCGGCGAACAGGCTCATTGGCTGACCTCCGTGCTTTCACGGCTGGTCACCGGGATACTTTCGTTACGCGGGCGTTTGTGCCTGCGCTTGAGGGCATTGGCGGTAGCCAGGGCGGTGCGTTTGGTCCAGATCAACAGACCGCTGAGCACCATCATGCTCAGCAGCAGGCCAAAGAAGAACCAGATCAGCTTGATCCACAATCCACCGAAATCACCGGTGTGCAGTGGACGCATGGACTCGGTCACGAATTCCAGGCCCGAGCGGTCCGACAGCAGGCGCGTGGCAGCCACCTCGCCGCTGTACGGGTTGATATCGGCGGTCTGGAACATCAGCGGATACCAACTGCGACCACCCACCGACAGGTAGCTGTAGGCGTTGGCCGGCATGCTGACAAAACTTTCGTCCAGGCCGGGAATGCGCGCCTTGGCTTCACGAATCGCGGCCTCCAGGCTGATCATCGGCGCCGCCGAACCATCCGCGGTGAGCGGCACGTTCTCACGCGGCACCACAGCCGCCACCGGAGCGGTGGAGATGGAAATCTGGTTGTCGAACATGAACGCTTCGATCAGGAACCAGGTACTGGTGACGGAAATCACCGCGATGAACCAGATCGACCAGATGCCGCTGAGCCGGTGAAAATCACCCCAGAAAATCCGCGCGCCGTGGCGAATGCGCAGGGTCGGGCGCAAGAAACCTTTCCAAAAACGCTTGTACACCACCAGCCCGGTGATCAACGAAGCCAGCAACGGCAGGCTGAGGAACGACACCAGATACCAGCCCCAGCTATAGCCATTGGTGAACGGCACCAGCCACCAGCCATGCAGCGCACGGGTAAACGCCTTGAAGTTGAATTGCGGAGCAGGACCTTGAATTACGCCGGTGTAGGGGTTGACGTAGACCGTCAGTGAACGCCCGTCGGGATAATTGACGCTGACGTCGAGGGCAAAGTGCGACTCGTCGGGACGACTGATGCTATCGATGATGATATCGGGCTCGGCCTTTTTGATCGCGCTGACGATCTGGTCGTAATTGAGCCGCGGCGCATCGTCCGACGGTTGGCTGGCGCGCATTTGCGGGTTGGCCAGCCAGACGATTTCCTGGCTGACCACGGCCAGTGTGCCGGTCACGCAGACGATCAGGACAAAAAACCAGATCGGCAACGCCAGCCAGCTATGGACCAGGAACCAGAGTTTTGAACGGGATTTCTTCGACATGATGAGGGTGTCTTATATCGATGAAAGGCCTCTGCTACGGGCTTCGCAGCGATGAGGTCCATGAAAGGCCCGGCCGTGGCTTTTGCCTGGGCGACAGGACTGCATCTATATAGGACGGATGAGCACCCAAAATCCCGAAGGGTGATATGAAAGAAAATGTTTCGCGTTGTCTTTCTTCTTCGTTCCCCGTAGGAGCCGGCTTGCTGGCGATGAATACCCCGCGTTCAACCAGACATCACGCGTAATCGTTAACGACCCTCGCCAGCAAGCCGGCTCCTACAGGTATCCAGGCGCTCACGCATGATGTGCACGCCATCAATCCCTGTGGGAGCGGGCTTGCCCGCGATGAGGCCTGTTCAGGCACCGAAGCTTTCAGCCCTGCTGAAACATCTCCTTGGCCCGCTGCTCAATCTGCTCTTGAGTCAGGTCCTCTTTACGGGTAGCCAAAAACCAGAGATGCCCATAGGGATCCTTCAAGGTACCGGTACGGTCGCCGTAAAACTGATCCTTGACCTCGGACACCACGGTGCCACCCGCGTCGATCGCCTGTTTGTAGGACTTGTCCACATCGGTTACATACACATGCAGGCCCACCGACGGTGAGTTGTCCGGATTGCTCAACGGCCCTTGATCGCACGGTGTGCCGAGCATGATCGGGCAGTCACCGATACGCAGTTCGGCATGACCGATACCGCCGTCCGGCATCGACAGGCGCATGACTTCGATGGCACCGAAGGCTTTCTTGTAGAAGTCGATGGCTTCAGCGGCTTTGGCAATGCCCAGGTACGGCGTGATGCTGTGATAGCCCTCGGGAATAGGTTTAACGCTCATGATGGTTCTCCCTGTTCTTGTTGTGAATTCGCTGCTTTCTAGCAGGACCATCAAGTGTAGGAGCTGCCGAAGACTGCGATCCTTAGATTTGATCTTCAGCAGGTTTCAAGTTCACCCATTACATCAGGCTGCCGACAGGCGTAGCGCATCAATGCCACTGTCAGCACTTGGCCTGGTATTTGTCCTGCAAGAATGGCGAGGATCAAGCCGTAGGTTGGGTGAGCAATACATTATTGGCGAACATTTCGGCGAACGGCCCTGCCAGGATGGTGAGGCCGCGCCCGGCGAGACTGGCGAAGGGTTCGGGCAACAGTGTTATAAACGCGGTCTGTTATTCCTAAAAAGTCATAAAAAAGCACGTATAGAACTGTTACGACTATATAGCTCGAATCAGTCAAGCATCAGGAAAACTCGATAGCGACTATCGAGACGGTTGATTTCTGCTCATCCAATGGCGCGAGTAGCCTGTGTTCATTGCCCCGAACCCAGATGCCAGGACGCCGAACATGAAAACTTTCATCGCCACTTTCTTGCTGCTTGCGATCTCCGTACTTGCCGGATGTGCCAGCCATGTCTCCCCGGAACTGCGGCCCTACACCGCCGAAGAAACCCGGCAATTGGCTCTGGAAGCGTTGAATCGTCGCGGCTTGTCTTTCGATGAATACCACGCGAAAAAAGCGGAACTGCTCGGGCAGCCGCAAAAGACTTTTGGGTTCGACAGAAAGGGCGAGATGAACGCCGAACGAGCTGTACAGCTGCACGGTCGTCAGAGCTGAGCAAAAACTGTACGGGTTCAACTTTCTCCCAACTGTCCATGGGTTTCACCGAGGGTGTGCGATAGGGTCTATACCTGACCGACCCTGATGGACTGCACCCCCATGACGCTCTCGCTTGATCTGCTGCTGGGCTTTGCCCTGTTTGCTCTTGTGACCTCGATTACGCCCGGCCCGAACAACACCATGTTGTTGGCATCCGGCGTGAATTTCGGATTTAACCGCACGATCCCCCACATGCTCGGCATCACATGCGGCTTCTTCGTGTTGGTAGTGGCGGTGGGTTTCGGGTTGGGCGCGGTGTTCCAGACTTATCCCTTGCTCTACACCGTATTGCGCTACGTCGGCGCGGCGTATTTGTTGTACCTGGCGTGGAAGATCGCGCACTCGGGGCCGGTCTCGGACAGTGCGAAGGGCGAGGCGAAACCGATCAGCTACCTCGGTGCCGCCGCTTTCCAATGGGTCAACCCCAAGGCCTGGATTATGGCGATCGGTGCAATCAGCACCTACACGCCAATGCAGGGTTATTTCACCAATGTGATTGTGATTGCGGCGGTTTTCGCCCTGATCAACTTGCCCAGCGTCGGTGTCTGGGCGGCATGCGGCACGCTGCTGCGCAACGTTTTGAAGGATCGCCGCTGGCTGCGCCTGTTCAACTGGAGCATGGCTGCATTGCTGGTGGCGTCGCTGTATCCGATCCTGCTCGAAAGCTTCAACTGACGCATTGCTTCAACCGATTGCCCGATGCCTGTTAAGCTCACTTTTCAGGAGCGTTCCTACGCACTTTTAAATGAAGTTGTACTTCTTTAACGGCATCCGATCAGGTATTGGTAACGTTCTGAAAACCGCACGCAGCTCACAAGGCTGCGTTTTGCCGTTTGCAGTCACGAGCCTCCTGATCCCGGAACACGCTCTGCGAGTCTTTTATGAATAAACGTCCGCTGTATTTCGACTACGCCGCCACCACGCCGGTGGATGAGCGAGTCATCAAGGTCATGGTCGAGTGTCTAGGCTTCAACGGCAACTTTGGCAACCCCGCGTCCAGCTCCCACGCTTTCGGTCAACAGGCCCGGCAATCGGTCGAGCAAGCGCGACGCCAGGTCGCCGAGCTGGTAGGCGCCGAGGCTGAGCAAATCGTCTGGACCTCCGGTGCCACCGAATCCAATAACCTGGCCCTCAAGGGCGTAGCCCAGGCGCGCGGTGTCGCCGGCGGTCACATCATCACCAGTCAGATCGAACACAAGGCAATCCTCGACACTGCCCGTCAGCTGCAGGAGTGCGGCGTCGAAGTGACCTACCTGGTGCCGGACGCCGATGGTCTGATCACCGCGCAAGCGGTCAGCGAGGCCATGCGTGAAGACACCTTTCTGGTGTCGTTGATGTTGGTCAACAACGAGCTGGGCACTGTCAACGACATCCCGGCCATCGGCCAGGTAGTGCGCGAGCGCGGTGCGCTGTTGCATGTCGACGCGGCGCAGGGCGCGGGCAAGGTCAGGATCGATCTGGCCGAGTGGCCGGTAGACTTGATGTCGTTTTCGGCGCACAAGCTCTACGGCCCCAAAGGCATCGGTGCGTTGTACGTCGGCCCGCGGGCGCGCCCGCGTTTGCTGGCCCAGATCCATGGCGGCGGGCACGAAGGTGGCCTGCGCTCCGGCACCCTGGCAACCCACCAGATTGCCGCCATGGGGGCGGCCTTTGCCTTGGCTGCGGCTGCTTTCGACGAAGAAAAAGCCGTGATCGCGGGTCTGCGCGAGCGCTTGCTCGATCAGCTGCTGAGCATGCCCGGCGTGCGACTCAATGGCAGCCCGACCCAACGCATTCCGCACACCTTGAGCCTGACCTTCGGTGAAGGCGAGTTCAACTCAACGGCATTGCTCGCGTCGATCGCTTTTTCCGCGACCTCGGCCTGTAATTCCGCGAGCAATGCGCCGTCCCACGTGCTGCTGGCGCTGGGGCATGACGCCCGTTCGGCGAGTCGCACCATTCGCTTGAGCCTCGGACGTTTCACCACCGAGCAGGATATCGATCAAGCCGTACAACTGATTAAAACGGCCTGCACCAGTGCCCCGGCATTCTGGCAGTAAGGCGAAAAGCGCCGGCATTGATCGGCACTGAACAATAATGATGAGTGGTTAGCAGGAGTCATGATGAATACGCAGTTTTCGATTACAGGATCAGTGCCTCAGCGCCTGGCGCATACCCGCGAGCTGATGAGCCGGGAGGGCATTTACGCCTTGCTGGTGCCGTCGGCAGATCCGCACCTGTCCGAATATCTGCCGGGTTACTGGCAAGGGCGGCAATGGTTGTCGGGTTTCCATGGCTCGGTCGGCACGCTGATCGTCACTGCGGACTTTGCCGGAGTCTGGGCCGACAGCCGTTATTGGGAACAGGCAACGAAGGAACTCAAGGGCAGCGGCATCGAACTGGTCAAGCTGCAACCGGGTCAGCCAAGCCCCCTGGACTGGCTCGCCGAGCAAACCCCGAAAGGCGGCGTGGTGGCGGTCGATGGTGCGGTAATGGCCGTGGCCTCGGCGCGTACCTTGGGTGGCAAACTCGAAGAGCGCGGTGCACGCCTGCGCACCGACATCGATCTGTTGAGTGAAGTCTGGAGCGATCGCCCGACGCTGCCGAACGCGCCGATCTATCAACACTTGCCTCCGCAGGCGACAGTCAGCCGTGGCGAAAAACTCGCCAGGCTGCGTGAAACCCTGCAGGCACGTGGCGCTGACTGGCATTTCATCGCCACCCTCGATGACATCGCCTGGCTGTTCAACCTGCGCGGCGGCGATGTCTCGTTCAACCCGGTTTTCGTATCTTTTGCCTTGATCAGCCAGCAGCAGGCGACCCTGTTTGTGGCGCTGAGCAAGGTCGACGCCGAGATGCGCACGGTCCTTGAACAGGACGGCGTGACCCTGCGTGACTACAGCGAAGTGGCCGACGCCTTGCGCGCGGTGCCGAACGGCGCAAGCCTGCTGGTCGATCCGGCTCGCGTAACCGCAGGTTTGCTGGATAACCTGAACGATGGCGTCAAACTGGTCGAGGGCTTGAACCCGACGACCCTGGCCAAGTCGCAGAAAAGCCTGGCCGATGCTGAACACATTCGGCGGGCCATGGAACAGGACGGCGCGGCACTGTGCGAATTCTTCACCTGGCTGGACTCGGCACTGGGCCGCGAACGCATTACTGAACTGACCATTGACGAAAAACTCACCGCTGCCCGTGAACGTCGACCGGATTACGTGTCGCTGAGCTTCAATACCATTGCCGCATTCAACGCCAACGGCGCCATGCCGCATTACCACGCCACCGAAGAAGAGCACGCAGTGATCGAAGGTGACGGTCTGCTGCTGATCGATTCCGGCGGTCAATACCTCGGCGGCACCACCGACATCACCCGGATGGTGGCGGTGGGAACGCCGACTGACGAGCAGAAGCGCGATTGCACCCGTGTGCTCAAGGGCGTGATTGCCTTGTCCCGCGCGCAGTTCCCGAAAGGCATTCTGTCGCCACTGCTGGACGCCATCGCCCGGGCGCCGATCTGGGCCGAAAATGTCGATTACGGGCACGGCACCGGCCATGGTGTCGGTTACTTCCTCAATGTTCACGAAGGCCCGCAAGTCATTGCCTACCAGGCCGCGCCGGCGCCGCAAACCGCGATGCTGCCGGGCATGATCACCTCCATCGAGCCGGGTACGTATCGTCCTGGTCGTTGGGGCGTGCGCATCGAAAACCTGGCGATGAACCGCGAAGCAGGCAGCAGCGAATTCGGCGAGTTCCTGAAGTTCGAAACCCTGACCCTGTGCCCGATCGACACCCGTTGCCTCGAAACCTCGTTGCTCAACGAAGAGGAAAAACAATGGTTCAACGCTTACCACGCGCAAGTGCGGGAGCGTTTGAGCCCGTTGCTCGACGGCGCCGCCCTTGAGTGGCTGAACACACGCACCGCGGCTATTTGATTGCTTGCAGCTCGGGCGCTGCCTCCAGCGCCTGGCTCATGTAGTCGACAAAGGCTTTGACCCTGGCGGATTGGCGACGATTCGCCGGGGACACAGCATGTATCGGCAGTGACTGCGCACTGTAGTCCTGCAAAATCGCGGTCACTTTCCCTGCTTTCAAATCCTCGCTGAACAGCCACACTGGCGACAATGCAATCCCCAATCCCCCCAGCACCATTTCGCGAATGGCTTCGGAATTGTTGCTCTGCGCATTGCCTTTGATCCGCACTTCATGACGACCAGTACCATGGTCGTAAACCCACAGGTTTTGACTGGTCAGCAGATTGAACTGCAGGCAGTTGTGCTCGCGCAGATCCTCCGGCGTTTGCGGTTCGCCGTGTTGTGCCAGGTACTGCGGCGTCGCGACGGTTAGCCGGTGAGTGGTGCCGATCTGCCGTGCAATCAGGCCGCTGTCGTTCAACGCACCGATCCTGAACGTGACATCCAGGCCTTCGCTGACCAGATCCTGGTTTTGATCGCTCAGTTGCAGGTCAATCTGAATCCCGGTATAACGCGCGAGAAACGCGGGCAGGCGCGGCGCGATCTGCAGGCGCCCGAAACTGACGGAAGAACCGATTCTCAAAGGGCCGGCGATGGTCTCCCGCCCAGATTGGAAACTGTGTTCGGCAGCGTCCACGGCAGCCAGTATTTGCCGACATTGATCGTAGTAACGCTGACCTTCGTCAGTCAGCGATAACTTGCGGGTACTGCGAGCGATCAGTTTTCCGCCCAGTTCGCTTTCCAGCGCGCGTAGCACTTTACTGATGGTTGGCTGACTGGTCTGCATCTCTCGAGCGACGGCGGAAAAGCTCCCGCGTTCGACCACTCGGACGAAGATCGCCATTGCGTTTAATTTATCCACGAGACGCCTCATTAATGCTTTAACGGCATACGAACTATAGCGATCTGGCGTCTTATCGGCATGCGTTGGAAGGTTGAAGATCGTTCCTACAACCACCTCTGACGGGAGTATGCGAAATGACTGACTCAATGCAAATGCGTGCACTGATTGTTGACTCGGCTAATGCGCCGCTACGCTTGGTGTCCATTCCCAAGCCAGTTCCAGGTGTGGGGCAGGTCCTGGTACGGGTCGCGGCCAGCGGGGTGAATCCATTGGACGGCAAGATTCGTGCGGGCCAGGCCGCTCATGCGCGGCAACCGTTGCCGGCCGTGTTGGGCATGGATCTGGCGGGTACCGTTGAAGCGTTGGGGGAGGGCGTAAACGGCTGGGTGCCGGGTGATGAGGTCTATGCCATGGCAACGGGGATTGGCGGCGTTCAGGGTTCGCTGGCCGAGTACGCGGTGGTCGATGCACGGCTATTGGCGCGTAAACCGGGCAATCTGAACATGCGCGAAGCGGCCGGGTTGCCGCTGGTGTTGATTACAGCGTGGGAAGGATTGGTCGACCGGGCGCATGTGCGGGCAGGGCAAAAAGTGTTGATTCACGGTGGGGCAGGGGGTGTCGGTCATGTCGCGGTGCAGATCGCCCGTGCATTGGGGGCCGAAGTTTTTGCCACGGGCTCTGCGCGACACCGGGAAACTATCGAGGACCTGGGCGCAACGTTCATCGATTACCGCCAGTCTTCAGTCGAAGAGTACGTGGCGCAATACACAGCCGGGCAGGGTTTCGATATCGTTTACGACACGGTGGGCGGTGAAACCCTGGACCTCTCTTTCAAGGCTGCGCGGGTGTATCACGGACATGTCCTCAGTTGCCTTGGGTGGGGACAGCACAGCCTCGCGCCGCTCTCGTTTCGTGGGGCGACCTATTCAGGTGTGTTCACTTTGCTGCCATTGCTGACGGGCGAGGGGCGTGAGCATCACGGCGAGATACTTCGGCAAGCGGCAGGTTTGATCGAGGCAGGCAAGCTCAAGCCCATACTCGATCCGCGCCGATTCAACCTGCAAAACGCCGAGACCGCCCATGAGCTGCTGCAATCGGGAGCAGCGCAGGGACGGTTGGTTATCGAGATCTAGTTCAGGGCTTCAAGAACGAAGTCCAATCGATCCTGGCCGAAGAACAGCTGATCATCGACAAACATGCTCGGCGCACCAAATACACCGCGCTGTACTGCTTTTTCGGTATTGACCTTCAATGCGGCTTTGATCTCTTCCTCGGCGGTCAGAGCCAGCACTTCGTCGGGATCGAAGCCGCTTTGAGTCAATACTGCGGCGACCGTTGCCGGTTCATCGAGGCTGCGACCATCAACCCAGAGCGCTTTGAACAGACAATCGACGAATGCCAAAAAACGCTGCGGATGGCGCAACTGCATGCCAGTGACGGCACGCATCAGCATGAGGGTGTTGATCGGGAAATGCGGGTTGAACTTCAACGGCACGCCATATCGTCTGGCATAGCGGTCAAGGTCCTGAAACATGTATTTCCCCTTGGCCGCAATAGTCGCCGGGGAGGCATTGCCGGTGGCTTTGAATACGCCACCAAGCAGAATCGGAACGTAGATGAGTTGGCTGTCGGTTTGTTCACAGATCTTGGGCAACTGGGTGTACGCCAGGTAGGTGGCGGGGCTGCCCAGGTCGAAGTAAAACTCCACGGTTTTGCTCATGGTCGTTGCGCTCTGATTGTTGTTGTATGGGGGAAGGCTTACCAGCGTTCGCTCCATGGGCGCAGGTCCAGCTCGAAGGTCCAGGCGTCGCGAGGCTGGCTGTGCAGGTACCAATAGTTCTCGGCAATATGCTCGGGGTTGAGAATGCCGTCCTGGTCTTTGGTTGCGTACTTTTCGGGAAAGCTGTCGCGGATGAAATCGGTATCGATCGCACCATCAACGATGACATGGGCGACGTGAATGTTCATCGGCCCCAGTTCACGGGCCATGCTTTGCGCCAAGGCACGAATGCCGTGCTTCGCTCCGGCAAACGCGGCAAACCCGGCGGCGCCGCGCATGCCGGCGGTGGCACCGGTGAACAGGATCGTTCCCCGTTGTCGCTTGGCCATGCGAATGGCTACCTCGCGGGCATTGAGAAATCCCGAAAAACAGGCCATTTCCCAGATCTTGAAATACTTGCGGGCGGTTTCTTCCAGAATGCTGCAAGGCACGTTTGCGCCGATATTGAAGACAAACGCTTCGATGGGGCCAATGTCGTTTTCAATCTGCTCGATCAAAGCCACCACTTCTTCTTCCTTGCGTGCATCGCAGGCAAAGCCGTGAGCCAGTCCTCCGTCCTCCAGAATCGAATCAACCAGCGGCTGGAGTTTGTCTGCGCTGCGACGGGTGACACAGGCTGTGAATCCTTCCTTGGCAAAACGCTTGGCAATAGCGCCCCCGGTGGCATCGCCAGCACCAACAACCAGTACGACCTTCTTGTTATTCATGGCTAGAGCCCTTTGGTAAACGATCGTTAACTAAACGAACGTTATGCTACGATTCGACAGGCGTCAAGACGATCAACACTGAGGGAAAGGCCATGCGTTACTCAGCTAATCACAAGCTGCAAACCAGGGAAAAACTACTGCAGAGCAGTGCGGTATCGGCCAAGAGATCTGGTTTTTCGACGGTGGGCGTGGATGGCTTGATGAAGGCGATCGGCTTGAGTGGCGGGGCTTTCTACAGCCACTTCTCCTCAAAGGACGAGTTGTTTGCTTCAGTTGTCGAACGTGAACTGAGGCAAAGTCTGGAGCGATTGGGAGCGGAGCAGGATCGTGACAAGCTCGAGCGTTGCTTGAAGCAGTACCTGAGCATGTCCCACGTCGAACATCCGGAAACGGGCTGTGCACTGCCGGCATTGGGTGCGGAGATAGCCCGTTCCGACGTGACGATTCGCCAGGAGGCTGAGCACTGGATTTGTCGGTTGCAGGAGAGCTGGGCGCAGGTGCTGGAGAGCGACAGCCTGGCTTGGGCCATCCTGTCGCAATGTATCGGGGCGTTGGTGGTGGCGAGGATGCTCGCCACTACGGAGCTTCAGCATACCGTGCTGAAGTCCAGTTACGATGAAATCGGACGGCAAATGGCGAGTCCGAGAACCTGACAACTCGCAATCTATTTGCAGATGACGATCATGCTGCGACTGGTATAACCGGCAGGATTGAGGCCAAACGGATAGTCACCGGGCTCTTCAACCGCATCGCCTGACTTGGCGATGACCTTGTACCCTTTCGGTGCGCACGAGTTGGTGGCACTGGCGTAGCACTGATCCCAAGAGGACGACAGCCCTGAACAGTTGATGTGCAGCCCTTTCCTGCCATGTTTGACCTGGGTCTTCGATGTCGCTGAGCAGCCCGCAATCGCGAGTACGGCGATCAAAATCAAAATTCGTTTCATTGCTGTCCTTGTTGCTGTCCCGGATCTCGCGCCCGGTCTGGCAGTATTCGCTTTCGCATGAAGCGTGTTGATATCCCTTTCTTCAAAAGTCCATGGCTGACATTGGGTTGCGGGGCTAAACATGGCCTAAATGAGCGGCAAATACCAGAGGCTCGTCAAATCTTGCATCAATCGGCAGCAATGGCAGGCTTGGCGGAGCTGCCCATGGTCATGGTTGCACCAACGGATGCCAGGATGATGCACAAGATAGCCATCCACTGTGACAAAGACAGGTACTCATTGAGGAACAACAGACCTGACAGCGCGCCAAATGCCGGTTCGATGCTCATTAATGTGCCAAATGTTCTGGCGGGCATACGTGTGAGAGCGACCATCTCCAGGGTATAGGGGAGGGCAGTGGACAGAATGGCGACACCGATGGCAATCGGAATCAGTGACGGGGTCAGCAGCGCGGCGCCGGCGTGAACTATGCCTATCGGTGCTACGAACAGGGCGGCAATCATCACCCCTAACGCAGCAGTCTGTACGCCATTGTCGGCTCCGGCTTTTTGCCCGAACAGAATGTACAGTGCCCAGCAAACACCAGCGCCCAGTGCGTAACCGGCACCTACCAGGTCGATACCCGCAGTTGTCGCGCCGGTCGGTATCAGCAATAGCAAGCCAACCGCTGCAAGAGCAATCCACAGGAAATCGATGGCACGGCGTGAAGCATAAATGGCCACGGCCAATGGGCCGGTGAACTCAAGGGCCACGGCGATACCCAGGGGTACTGTGCGCAGTGACATATAGAAGAGGAAGTTCATGCCGCCCAGTGCCATGCCATAGACGATGACAGTGCGCAGGGATTTGGCGCTGAGCTTCGCACGCCATGGGCGCAGGAGCAGCAGCATGATCACGCTGGCAAATATCAAGCGCAAAGTGGTGGTCCCCTGGGCGCCAATAACTGGGAACATGCTTTTCGCCAGGGAAGCTCCGGACTGGATCGATGCCATGGCTATTAAAAGCAGGCCGACCGAGAACAGGGTCGAGGCAAGACTGCGAGGCTGGTCATTCATTTAAAGGCATCGTCCAAAGTAGGGTGAAGCTGGAGCGTATTTGTTGTGTTGGGCAATATACTGCGCATTCCTTGATGGCGCGTCTATATATAAGCAGTGAATTTGCTCATCCTGATAGAAAAACCAAATCAACGCTTGACGGCAGATCTCAGGTGTCTATAATTCGC
>NZ_RCNW01000409.1:6476-9796 GCF_004307605.1 Pseudomonas sp. Sample_24 | reverse complement strand
GTCATGAACCTGCATCAGTTCGCCGAAACCCACGAAGTCACCAACCAGCCACCGTCATTGGACGGTGCCAATCTGTATCGCATCGACTTGCCGTTACAGGAGTGGTCGCGGCGTTTCGGTGCCGGTTGGGCCGAGTCGCGTATCGATGCGTACGGTGCACTGGCCGGTGGACCGTTGATGGAAGCGGGGTTCCTGGCGAATCAGAACAAGCCACTGTTCAACAGTCATGATCGATACGGGCACCGCATCGATCTGGTGGAGTTCCACCCGGCTTACCACCAACTGATGCGCACGGCTGTCGAGCATGGCTTGACCTCATTGCCTTGGGCGCATCCACAGTCCGGCGCCCACGTGGCCCGTGCCTCCATGACGTATCTGCACAGTCAGGCCGAAGCCGGCAGCGGCTGCCCGCTGACCATGACATTCGCCAGTGTTCCGGCGCTGCGCCTACAGCCGGATTTGGCGGAAAAATGGCTGCCCAAGGTTCTGGCCACCGAATACGATCCGCGCAACGTCGGCATGGCCCACAAGGCCGGTGTCACCATCGGCATGGCCATGACCGAGAAACAGGGTGGCACCGATGTGCGCGCCAACACCACCAAAGCCTATCCGGTGGGCGCCAGTGGCCCGGGGCAGGCTTACGAACTGGTGGGGCACAAGTGGTTTTGCTCGGCGCCAATGTGCGATGCCTTCCTGACCCTGGCACAAACGGACAAGGGCCTGACCTGTTTCCTGCTGCCGCGCCATCGCCCGGACGACACGCGCAATCAGTTCTACATCCAGCGTTTGAAAAACAAGCTCGGCAACTGCTCCAACGCGTCCAGCGAGGTGGAATTCCGTGGCGCCCTGGCGTGGATGGTCGGCGAAGAGGGCCGTGGCGTGCCGACGATCATCGAAATGGTTGCCATGACCCGGTTCGATTGCATGGTCGGTTCCAGCGCCTTGATGCGCCAGGCACTGACCCAGGCCAGTCATCACTGCGCTCACCGCTCGGTGGGCGGCAAGCTGCTCAGTGAGCAGCCGTTGATGCAAAACGTGCTGGCCGATTTGGCGCTGGAGAGCGAAGCGGCGCTGGCGTTGAGTTTGCGCATGGGCCGGGCGCTGGATCATCTGAATGATTCCCGGGAAGCCAAATTCGCTCGGCTGGTGACGGCCGTGGGCAAGTACTGGATCTGCAAGCGCGCGCCGGCCATGATCAACGAAGCCGCCGAATGCATGGGCGGTGCCGGTTATGTCGAGGACAGTATCTTGCCGCGCCTCTACCGCGAGGCGCCGGTCAATTCGACGTGGGAAGGTTCGGGCAACGTGCAGTGCCTTGACGTTTTGCGGGCGTTGTCGAAAGAGCCGGGTGTGCTGGATGCGTTGTTCAGCGAATTGGGCGATGGGCATGGCGACAAGCGCCTGGCTGCGCACATTGATCAATTGCAGACGGCGTTCAAGGACACCAGCGACATTCAGTATCGCGCCCGGCAGTTGACCGAGGATATCGCGTTGGGTTTGCAGGCCAAATTGTTGCTGGAGGCGGGGAATTCGGCGGTCAGTGATGCGTTCATCGCCAGTCGCCTGAGTGGCGGTGGTCGGGTGTACGGCGCGCTGCCGCGAGGTCTGGATGTGGAGGCCATTGTCGCCCGCTCGACTCCACAGAATTACTAATCCCAACACCCCTCCTGTGGGAGCGGGCTTGCCCGCGATAGCGGTCTATCAGCCAACATTCCTGTTGAATGATAAATAGCAATCGCGGGCAAGCCCGCTCCCACAGGTTTTTTGTGTCTTTGGAAATTGTTGTGCAGCCAACACGCCACTGTTCCCGTGAAGCGACGATGCAGGCAAGATGAAGGTCTGCAAGTCAGAACACAGGATGCTGATCGTGACCGAAGCTTTTATTGTCGTTCAAACCGCCGAGCAAGCCGTGGATCGGCTTGCGCTTTTGCACAATCGTGCAACCACCGCGCTGAACCAGGCGCTCAAGCGTTATCTCAAGGATCGCGTCGAGCCCGATGCCGAGCAGCGTGCCCTGTTCCGTTATCCCGAATTACGCCTGACCTACCATTGCCAGGGCGAAGTCCCGCAGACCACCCGCGCCTACGCCAAGGTGCAATTGCCTGGCACCTACAGCGTTACCGTCACCCATCCGTCGGCGTTCCGAAAGTACCTGCTGGAACAGCTGGTCCCGTTGATGCACGACTTCACCGTGACCGTCGAAGTCGGGGTCAGCGAGCAGAACATTCCTTATCCGTACGTGGTCGAGCAGGGCGATGAGCTGGCCGGTTCCGGCGTGACCGCTGCCGTGCTGGCGCGAGTGTTCCCAAGCACCGATCTGTCGGCCGCCACCGATGGCATTGCCGACGGCCTGTACGACTGGGAAAACACCCATCCGCTGCCGCTGGCCCTGTTCGACGCGGCGCGGGTGGATTTTTCCTTGCGCCGCCTGGTGCATTACACCGGCAGCGACTGGCGTCATGTGCAGCCGTGGATTTTGCTGACCAACTACCACCGTTATGTCGACCAGTTCATCGTCCATGGCCTGGAGCAGTTGCGCAACGATCCGCGTTTTGTGCGCATGGTATTGCCGGGCAACGTGATCATCGAAAAAAGCATGGACCACGGTGAAGCCTCGGCGATTGCTGCCGGCGTGGTCTGGCACCGTTACCAGATGCCGGCCTATCACCTGATCGCCAGCGACGGCCACGGCGTGACGCTGGTGAATATCGGTGTCGGCCCGTCCAACGCCAAGAACATCACCGACCATTTGGCCGTGCTGCGTCCGCATTGCTGGCTGATGATCGGCCATTGCGGCGGCTTGCGTCAGTCGCAAACGATCGGCGATTACGTGCTGGCCCACGCTTACATGCGCCGCGACGGGATTCTCGATCGCGTCGTGCCGCCGAACATTCCGATCCCGGCCCTGGCGGAAGTACAGATGGCCTTGCAACAAGCGGCGGCGAACATCACCGGCGAGAAGGGTGACGAGCTGAAGAAACGCCTGCGCACCGGCACCGTGTTGACCTACGACGACCGCAACTGGGAGTTGCGCTGGGCGCAGGAGCGGCCGCTGATCAACTTGTCCCGCGCCGTGGCGGTGGACATGGAAAGCGGCACCATCGCCGCTCAGGGTTATCGCTTGCGGGTGCCTTATGGCACGTTGCTCTGCGTCTCGGACAAACCCCTGCATAGCGAGATCAAGTTGCCAGGCTCGGCCAACGCCTTCTATGAACGCGCAGTCAGCCAGCACTTGAAGATCGGCATTGAAGCAGTCGATCTATTACGCACCGAACTCAACTCGCTGCACTCGCGCAAACTGCGCAGCTTCGACGAGCCGC
>NZ_RCNW01000409.1:0-6376 GCF_004307605.1 Pseudomonas sp. Sample_24 | reverse complement strand
CGCACCGAACTCAACTCGCTGCACTCGCGCAAACTGCGCAGCTTCGACGAGCCGCCGTTCCGCTAACGGTTGGTCATGGTCATTTGGCGGTCAGGCCACTAGCATAGTGGGCCCTGACCGTTAGATGTTCTCTTCGCCATGTCTCGTCCTCCACGCCCCGTTTCCCGCCGCCCTGGCGCGAAGCCTTCGCCTTCAGCCCCGCGCCGTGTCGCCAAGGCGCCACCCGCCGAACCGAAGCTGATCCTGTTCAACAAACCGTTCGATGTGCTGACGCAATTCAGCGACGGCGAAGGGCGCGCGACACTCAAGGATTACATCGATATCCCCGGGATTTACCCGGCAGGGCGACTGGATCGCGACAGCGAAGGGTTGTTGCTGTTGACCAATGACGGCCAGCTTCAGGCACGGATCGCCGACCCGAAACACAAACTGGCCAAGACTTACTGGGTGCAGGTCGAGGGCGAGCCGAGCGCCGAGCAGTTGCAGCGCTTGCGTGACGGCGTTGAATTGAACGACGGCATGACCTTGCCCGCCGAGGCGCGGCAACTGGATGAGCCTGAGCTGTGGCCGCGCAACCCGCCGGTACGCTTTCGCAAAAGCGTGCCGACCCATTGGCTGGAGTTGGTGATTCGCGAAGGTCGCAACCGTCAGGTGAGGCGCATGACGGCAGCGGTCGGCTTGCCGACGTTGCGGCTGGTTCGGGTCAGGATCGGTGACTGGACGATCCAGGGGCTCGATCAGGGCCAGTGGAAGGAAGTGCCGGCGCGTTTATAAGGTGCCGGATTCGATCATGCCGATCACTACACTCTTGATCACGAACGCGGCCACGCCCAGGCCCAGCACGAAGAACAGGATGAACGAGCCGAAACGCCCGGCCTTGGATTTCTTCGCCAGATCCCAGACGATGAAACCCATGAAAATGATCAGGATGCTGACCAGTCCGGTCATCATCCACTCTTCGAATACTGCAGGATCCATCGAACTTCTCCAGCGCGGGCGAGGCTAAAAGGGCGCGGGGAGTATACGCCCGGCAGGCGGCGTGCAGTATGGGCCTGCGGCGGTGTGTCGCAGCTATTCATCGCCCGGCCCGGCCCCATCGCTGGCGAGCCAGCTCCCACAGTGCTTTGTGTTGATCACAATATTTTGTCCAACACAAAACCTGTGGGAGCTGGCTTGCCAGCGATTGCGTAATTAGCTACGCAGATGAGTCAAAGGCAGTTCAGTGCTGTTCAACACCTGATTCAGCACGAAACTCGAGCGCACACTGGTCACGCCTTCAATCCGGGTCAAGTGACCGAGCAGCAGTTTCTGATAGTGATCCATGTCCGGCACCACCACCTTGAGCTGATAGTCGGCATCCATACCGGTCACCAGGCTGCATTCCAGCACCTGGGGCAAGGTGCGAATGGCCTGTTCGAAATTTTCGAAACGCTCCGGCGTATGGCGGTCCATGCCGATCAGCACGTAGGCCGTCAGGCTCAGGCCGAGCATCTTGCGGTCGAGCAGGGCGACCTGGCGGGAGATGTAGCCGTCGTCTTCCAGTTGCTTGACCCGACGCGAGCAGGGTGAAGGTGACAGGCCGATGCGTTCGGCCAGCTCCTGATTGGAGATGCGCGCATCGCGCTGCAATTCAGCCAAAATGCTCAGGTCGTAACGGTCGAGTTTGCTCATCAAACGATCCCTTGTCGTATCTATTGCGGCAGATTATCTATCCAGGGTTAAAAATTGCGCAAGTGATGTTTATTTCAGCAATCTTCGCAATCCTCTGCCGGCGCCACGAGCCTATTCTTATCACCAGAATCACTGCTCGGACAAACAGTCCAGTGCGACTCGCCCAATCAGGCCAGTCGCGGCCGCCACCCCCCACCGGGGATGCGCAGGCCTCCGAGCTACACACTGTCCAGAAGACGGCGTGAGGTGAGCCGACGTCAAAAGCGTCGAGCACGGACGAAGTTCTCAAGGGGAGGCCGACGGGTCTCCCCTTTTTCTTGCCTGAAATTTGCCGCCCGGGCCTCAATAAATAAGTTTCGCGACTGATAACCTGTTGCAGAACCGGCCTGTGCATTTCCAGTCTTACGTGTAGAAGCGAGCCTGCACAATTCATCCCGACAGCCCTAACCCGCAGTGAGGAATAGCATGAAATCGCGCATCTGGCGTTTGGCCGGTGTTGGTTTGCTGTGTGTCAGTGTCACTGCGCAATCGCTGGCCGATGAGCCGCAGAACCGTGGCCCCGACGGCGGGCAACGCGGCGACGGCGGTCGTCAGGGCAACAATAATCCGGGACATGGCGCTAACAATCAGCCGCGCCCGCAGAATAACGAGATCATTCGTGGCGACAACAGTCGCCAGTTCGAGCCTAACGGCCAGAATCAACCTCAGAACAACGGCCAATGGCAGAACCGTCCACCACCTGACTACAACAGCCGTGTGCGCTCGCCGCCGCCACCGCCGCAACTGCCGGCCAACGACTTGCCGATTCAGCCTCGGCCCGACACCGTGCAGCAAACCCAGGAACCGCGCCGTGGATACTACAAGGATGAACCGCGGCGCAATGACCCGAACCCGCATTGGAATGGCTACATCGGCGCACCGTCCAATGGCAGCAGCCAGTGGCAAGGTCGTCCGAGCGGTCACGGCAATGGCTGGGGACCTGGCCCGCAGTATCGGCCGGGGCATGTGATCGACCGCTTCCCGGATCGTGACTACCGGGTGCCCTATGGCGGTCGTGATTATTTCTATTCCGGCGGCTACTGGTATCGCCCGCAAGGCCCGCGCTATGTGGTGGTCCAGCCGCCACGCGGGATACGCATCCAGTATTTGCCCGACTATGCCCGTGAAGTCTGGATCGGCGGTTCGCTGTTGTTCCTGGCGGCTGGCTCTTACTACGCCTATCAGGAAAGCACGCAGGATTACGTGGTGGTCGAGCCGCCCGGACAGCCGCTGGCGACCGGCAATGGCTATGACGTGGAGGCTTACCCGGTCAACGGTCAGTCGCCGGAGCAGGTTAATCAGGACGGCTACGACTGCTATCGCTGGGCGGTGGAACAAAGTGGTTTCGACCCGCGCGTCGACACCTATCAACCGGACCCGACCGTGGTGCAAACCTACCGGCAGGCCCAGGGCGGGTGTCTGAGCAGTCGCGGTTATCGAGTGACGTTCTGAGCCCGGGCGGCATTGACCACTTCCTGCGGGTCGGCGTGCACCAGCACTTCGGCTCGAGGATAAGCGGCGTGAATCGCATCGGCGGCCTGATCGCTGATGCCATGGGCAACTGACAGGGTCAGTTCTCCCGGCAATTCCAGATGCAGTTGCACAAACCATTGGTTGCCGGAAATCCGTGTGCGCAGGTCATGGGCGCCCAACACCCCGGGCACGCTGCAGGCCAGTTCGAGCATGTGCTGGCTGACATCCGGCGGCAGTTCTTGATCCATCAATACCGCAAAACTTTCCCGGGCGATCTGCACCGCGCTCCAGAAGATGTACGCGGCAATTCCCAGGCCGAACCAGGGGTCGACCTGATGCCAGCCAAACCCGGCCAGCACCAGTGCGACCAGAATGCTGCCGTTGAGCAGCAAATCCGAACGGTAGTGCAAAGAATCGGCGCGCACCGCGTTGGAGCCGGTGGCCTTGACCACCCGATGCTGCAACATCAGCAGCGCCAGGGTCATCACCAGCGAAAAGACAATCACACCAATGCTGATCCACGGTGCGCCCACCGGTTCCGGATGCTTGAGCCGCTCGAACGCCTGCAACGCAATCAGCACCGCGCTACCGCCAATGAACAACGCCTGCGCCATACCCGCCAGCGACTCGGCCTTGCCATGCCCGTAGCGATGATCGTCGTCGGCCGGGCGCAAGGCGTAGTGCACGGCCAGCAGGTTGAGCAGCGAAGTCACGCCGTCGAGTGCCGAGTCGGTGAGCCCGGCGAGCATGCTCACCGAGCCGCTCAACCACCAGGCGATGGCTTTGGCGATGATCAGCGAGCAGGCCACCGCCACCGAGGCACGGGTCGCCAGCCGCAGCAGGCGGGCGTGTTCGGAGCTGGAGATCATGAGTGCGGCTATTCCTTCATGGGCACCGCTTACGCGGCGGGTTGCAGGCCGAGCAGGGCCAATTGCTGAGTGCTGCCCTTGTGCTGGATCAGGCGTGGATCGTCCAGCGGGAAATGGCGGCCGGTTTCACGTTCCAGAATAGTCTGCAACTTGAGGTTATCGACCTTGCCGTCGGCGCCGATAGCTTCCTTGAGTTTTTCCGGGGCGACTTGCGCGGTTTCTCCCGGTGCGTAGTAAATCGCGCCGGTGGCGAAGTCCACGGCAAACGCGATCAGGCCAGGCACGATGTAGAACAGCAGGCCCACGGCATCAAGCACGGCAATGGCCGGGTCGATCTTGCCGTCGATCTGGCCACGGCGGTCCGGGTAGAAAATCGAACCGCAAGCGGTGACTTGAGTCAGTAGCGTCGCGACCAGAACACCGCCGATCAGGCGAAAGGGAACACGCATATGAAATCTCCTGAGTTATCTCAAAACGAAACGTCGTCGATATGAATTAGGACCCTGACAAACGCCCGGCAGTTCGCCGTTATACTCGTGCCTCTGTTTTGGAGCCAGCATGATTTCTTTGCCGATTGATGAAGTTTTACCCGCCCTGCGTGAAGCCTTGGCCAAGCGCCACGAAGCCGTGCTCGAAGCACCGCCCGGCGCCGGTAAAACCACCCGCGTGCCTTTGGCCTTGCTCAATGAACCGTGGCTGGCGGGGCAGACCATCCTGATGCTTGAGCCACGTCGCCTGGCGGCGCGTGCGGCGGCGGAGCGGTTGGCCAGTGAGCTGGGCGAGAAGGTCGGCGAAACCGTGGGTTATCGCATTCGGCTCGACAGCAAGGTGGGCCCGAAGACCCGCATCGAAGTGGTCACCGAAGGCATCCTCACCCGGCGCTTGCAGGATGATCCGGCGTTGGAAGGCGTGGGCTTGCTGATCTTCGATGAATTTCACGAACGCAGTCTCGATGCCGACCTGGCGCTGGCCCTGAGCCTCAATGGCCGGGAATTGTTCCGTGACGATCAGCCGCTGAAAATCCTCTTGATGTCGGCAACCCTCGAGGGCGAACGCCTAGCCGGGTTGCTCGACGATGCACCGATCCTGCGCAGTGAAGGGCGCATGTACCCGGTGGCAATGCGCTGGGGGCGACCGTTCCAGGCCTGTGAATTCATCGAGCCGCGACTGGTGCAGACCATTCTCGAAGCCTTGAACGACGAAACCGGCAGCGTCCTGGTGTTCCTGCCGGGGCAGGCGGAGATTCGGCGTGTGCATCAGCAACTGGCCGACGCGCTGGGTGACAACCCACAGGTTTTGCTTTGCCCGTTGCATGGTGAACTGGATCTGGCCGCGCAACGTGCGGCGATCGATCCGGCGCCACCGGGCAAACGCAAGGTGGTGCTGGCCACCAACATCGCTGAAACCAGCCTGACCATCGACGGCGTGCGCGTGGTGATCGACGCCGGGCTGGCGCGGGTGCCGCGTTTCGATCCCGGCAGCGGCATGACCCGTCTCGACACCCAGCGCATCTCCAGGGCCAGCGCCACGCAGCGCGCCGGTCGGGCCGGGCGACTGGAACCGGGTGTGTGTTATCGCTTGTGGTCGCAGGATCAGCACGAACAACTGGCGGCCTATGGCAGTGCGGAAATTCTCTCGGCGGATCTGGCGGGGCTGGCCTTGCAACTCGGCCGCTGGGGCGTGACGCCTGGGCAATTGGTGTGGCTCGATGTACCGCCTGCCGCCGCGTATGCACAGGCGCAGGATTTGCTCGAACGTCTGGGGGCACTGGAAGGCGAAACGCTGACCCGTCACGGCCAGGCCATGGCCGAATTGCCGGCGCACCCGCGCATCGCCCATCTACTGTTGCGCGCTCAGGCGCTGGGATTGGCGGACATGGCTTGCGATGTCGCGGCGTTGCTTGGCGAACGCGATATCTTGCGCGGTGCCGGGGCGGATCTGCACAGTCGACTGGTGTTGTTGTCGGGTGAAGAACGAGCTGCCCGCGGCGCTCAGGGTGGCGTGCAGCGAGCCCGGCAACTGGCGCGGCAGTATCGCGGTTATCTGCGTGGCAAGGCGTCGGAACCGGTCGCCGACCCCGATCATCCGCGCTGGCTCGGCGCGTTGCTGGCGCTGGCCTATCCCGACCGCGTCGCCCAACAACGTCGTGCGGGCGGCGCCGAATATCGTTTGGCCAACGGTCGCGCTGCGTTGTTCGCCGAAGCGGACAGCCTGATGAAACAACCGTGGCTGGTGATCGCCGATCTGGGCAGTCGTCAGGGCCAGCGCGAGGAGCGGATTTATCTGGCGGCGGATTTTGATCCGGCGCTGTTCGATTCGGTGCT
>NZ_RCNW01000356.1:0-9902 GCF_004307605.1 Pseudomonas sp. Sample_24 | reverse complement strand
GGGTCTTGCCCTCTTCCCGGGCCAGCAGCGTGCCGAGCTCTTCGCGACGGGCGAGGATTTCGCTGCCGACTTTGTCCAGGGAATCGTGACGCGCCTGAATACCGGACGTGGACCAGGCCGGGAATGCGGCACGGGCAGCATCAATGGCGGCGTTGACCTGGGCCAGGTCAGCCTTGGCGTAATCGCCGATGTTGTCGCTCAGCTCGGACGGGTTGATGTTCGCCGAGTAATCGCCACCGGCAACCCATTCGCCGTTGATGTAGTTATCGAAACGCTTTGCATCTGCCACTTTAAGATCTCCTCACGCAAAAGGCCGCTGATCACTCAGCGGCCTTACTTAAACGGATGTGTTACTGCGCACCCTGCTTGTCGATCAGCGCCGCGAGCATTTCATACTCTTCGCCAGTCAGATCGGTCAGCGGCGCCCGCACAGGGCCTGCGTCATAGCCGGCAATTTTTGCCCCGGCCTTGACGATGCTCACCGCATAACCCGCTTTGCGGTTACGGATGTCCAGGTACGGCAGGAAGAAGTCGTCGATGATCTTGCCAACGGTGGCGTGATCTTCGCGAGCGATCGCGTGGTAGAAATCCATCGCGGTTTTCGGGATGAAGTTGAACACCGCCGAGGAGTAGACCGGCACGCCCAGCGCCTTGTAGGCAGCGGCGTAGACTTCAGCGGTCGGCAAACCGCCCAGGTAGCTGAAGCGATCACCGAGGCGGCGACGGATCGACACCATCAACTCGATATCACCCAGGCCATCCTTGTAGCCGATCAGGTTCGGGCAGCGCTCGGCAAGACGTTCCAGCAGCGGCGCGTTCAGGCGGCAAACGTTACGGTTGTAGACCACGACGCCGATGTTGACCGATTTGCACACCGCTTCAACGTGAGCGGCAACACCGTCCTGGCTGGCTTCGGTCAGGTAGTGCGGCAGCAGCAACAGGCCTTTGGCACCCAGGCGCTCGGCTTCCTGTGCGTACTCGATGGCTTGACGGGTCGAACCGCCCACGCCGGCCAGGATTGGCACGCTGGTGGCGCAAGTGTCGACGGCAGTCTTGATGATTTCCGAATATTCGCTGGCCGCCAGAGAGAAGAACTCACCGGTGCCACCTGCGGCGAACAGAGCCGAGGCGCCGTATGGGGCCAGCCATTCCAGACGCTTGATGTAGCCAGCGCGATTGAAGTCGCCCTGTGCATTGAAATCGGTAACCGGGAAAGACAGCAGACCGGAAGAGAGGATGGACTTCAGTTCTTGTGGATTCATTATTCGAACACCCTGGGTTGCGACGTTTGTGTGTGATGACCGTTCAGCCTGCGCTGAAGTTGTAGGTCATCGTACAACTTAAAATACAACCGTCAACTGCATTTCATCGCGCTGGGTGAAAATTGTTCGACAAAAGGCTCGGATACCCCATTTTTAAAAGCCTTTGGTGGGACTGAAGAAGATGGCGCTTCGAATAATGCCAATCCTAGAGATACGTCATCCTAGGACCCTAAGAAGCATAACCGCTTGTCGAAACTGTAATTTCTATCAGTTCCGAATGACGCATCTCTAGAGGGATAACTCTGATCCGGAGCTTGGCATGTGCCGCAACCCATTTCGCCAACCTCGACACTCCAAGGAATACATCATGGCGCTTGAAGCCCCAACGCTTACAGGAATCACAACCCGGCCCGACGATCAGGAAACTGTCGTGGTGTTGTCGAAGCTCCAAGGATATCTGGAAGTCTGCATTCCCGATTCCGCATATTCCTCGCCTTACAACGAAGCCTTTGCAATCTTGAATCTGGACAAGGGCGACCTGGAATGGCGGGGGAAAAAGATCCCTACCGGACAATACAACGAAGACATTGACGACGTCGCAAGAACGCCAAACCTGAAAGTTTACGTCTCCAGAGAAGAAGTGAAGAGACACGTAAACAAGACAGTCACGCTGTGCTACCAGATCGGCGGCGAGAACGAACCACAAACCAGCTCACTGCTGACATTGCGCATCGAATGGTAATCAGTCATGCCAACGAAACATCGATTTAACTTTCCGACCAGCGCCCAGCTCAAGCCGCTGGTCATGCCAATGGAATTCGACCTGCACGTGAGCATTGGAGATTGGGTCGAATTTGAGTTGATGCCGGGAAAAACCCTGGAGGTCACTCAAAAAAAATTCAAGGTATTGAGTGATAACACAGTCGAGTACATCGACTATGTGACGGTGCCAGTGGAAAATCCTGTGCTCCCCTAAACCCGCTGCGCCTCAGCCTCTTCATGGGCATGACGCAACCGCTCGCGGCTGTTGGTCAGGTGCAGGCGCATGGCGGCGCGGGCGGCATCGGAGTCCTGGCGGGCGATGGCATCGTAGATTTCTTCGTGCTCGCGGCTCAGGCGATTCATGTAGTGCTGCTGATCGTCATGGGCCAGCCGCGCGGAGTTGAGCCGAGTGCGCGGAATGATGCTGGTGCCCAGGTGAGTCATGATGTCGGTGAAGTAACGGTTGCCGGTGGACAGGGCAATCTGCAGGTGGAACTGGAAGTCCGAAGCCACGGCATCACTGGCGTGAGACACGCTTTCGTTCAGCGCATCCAGTGCCGCGCGCATCAAGGCCAATTGCTCGGGACTGCGACGCTGGGCAGCGAGGCCGGCGGATTCCACTTCGAGACTGATGCGCAATTCCAGGATCGCCAGCACGTCACGCAAGGTGACCACGGTTGCCGGGTCGATGCGAAAACCACTCGGGCTCGGTGTGTCGAGAACGAAGGTGCCGATACCATGGCGGGTCTCCACCTGCCCCGCCGCCTGCAAACGGGAAATCGCCTCGCGCACCACCGTGCGGCTGACACCATGGGCATCCATGATCGCCGACTCGGTGGGCAACTTGTCGCCACGCTTGAGGTGACCGTCGCGGATCTGCTCGGACAGCACCGTCACCAGTTCCTGAGCGAGGCTGCGGCGCTTGCGAGGTAGGCGTGGTGCGTCGTTCGGGTTTTCCATGGTGGACGTCTGTCTCGAAATATTCGGCTGCTGAAACCGCATCATAGCGCAACGCGGTTGTACGATCACCACCACCCCTGGTAGGAGCAAAGCTTGCTCGCGATGAACGATCACGCGGTCCCAGGTCGAAAACCGCATGATGGTGATCGCGAGCAAGCTTTGCTCCTACAGAGGCATGATGTTCAGGCGGTCACGGCCTGGTCCACCAAGTGCCCATTTTCGATACGCACATGCCGTGGATGGAAGCGCTTGAGACTGCTGCGATGGCCAACGCTGACAATGCTCAGCCCGGGCAATTCGTCGATCAGTGCCTGATACAGCGACGCTTCGTCCTCTTCATCCATCGCCGAGGTCGCTTCGTCCATGTACAGCCATTGCGGGGCGTAAAGCAGCGCGCGGGCAAAGGCCAGTCGCTGTTGCTCACCCGGCGAGAGCATGCGTTGCCAGTGATTGGCTTCATCAATACGCGCCACCAGATGCGGCAATCGGCAGGTTTCCAGGACGTGCGCATAACGCTCGCTCTGATACGTACCGCCATCCTGTGGATAACTCAGCGCTTCACGCAACGTACCGATCGGCAGATACGGCTTTTGCGGCAAGAACAGATAACGCGCCGCCGGCAGACGAATGCTGCCGTGACCGGACGGCCACAGATGCCCCATCGCCCGCAGCAACGTCGACTTGCCGCTGCCGGAACGCCCGCTGAGCATCACGCGCTCGCCCTCCTCCACAGTCAGGTCGGCATTGGTCAGCAAGTGACGGCCGTCGGCCAGGTCCAGGCCCAGGTTGTGCACTTTCAATGCATCACCCTGGTTCTGCACATCGATGGCCGGTGCGCGCTGTTCGTTGTCGGTCATGGCCTGACGGAAGCTGAGCAGACGATCGCAGGTGGCGCGCCAGGAAGCCAGGCTTTGGTAGGCACTGATAAACCAGCTGAAACTTTCCTGCACATTGCCGAACGCCGAGCTGATCTGCATCAACTCGCCCAGTTCGATCTTGCCCGCCAGGTAACGCGGCGAAGCAACGATGAACGGAAAGATAATGGCAGCCTGGTTGTAACCTGCCGTAAAGAAGGTCAGGCGCTTGGACACCTTCATGATGTCCCAGAAATTGTGCCAGACCATCCCGAAGCGGCCGCTCAAGCGACGATTTTCGTTCGGCTCGCCGTTGTACAACGCGATGCTTTCGGCATTCTCACGAATCCGCACCATGGAGAAACGCAGGTCGGCCTCGAAGCGTTGTTGTTGGTTGTTCAGACCGATCAAGCGACGACCGATCAAATGCGTCAGCCAACTGCCCACCACGGCGTAAACCAGCACGCACCAGAACATGTAGCCGGGAATGGTGATACCGAAGACTTCGATACTGCCCGACACGCCCCACAAAATGATCGAGAACGACACCAGGCTGACGATATTGCGCAGCAGACCGATACCCAGTTCAAGGGTGTTGTTGGTGAAGTTGTTGAGGTCTTCGGAAATCCGCTGGTCCGGGTTATCGGTGTAGCCGCCCTGCTCCAGCTGGTAGTAATTCTTGTCGTTGAGCCACCGCGTGAAATGTTTTTCGGTCAGCCAGGCCCGCCAGCGGATCGTCAACATCTGAGTCAGGTAGAGGCGATACACCGCACCGACAATCGCCACCGCCGCAATCGCGCAGAAGTACAGGATCAGGCGCCAGAAAGCGGCTTCGTCTTTCTGTTGCAGCGCGTTATAGAAATCCTTGTACCAGGTGTTGAACCACACCGAGATGCCCACGCTGATCAGTGACAACGCGATCACCGCGATCAACAACGCCCAGGCCTTGGCCTTCTCCTCACTTTGCCAGTAAGGCGTGATCATCGCCCACACTTTGCGAAAAAACTGCCCGCGCACAGCATCGTTGACCGCGGAGTACTCAGCGTTCTGGTTCATGGATAAGGCTCAATAGAGAAAAGTACACGCACGAACCGATCATAGATGATCGGTTCGGTTTGTCGCGAGGAGCGGCCCGCATTCGTTCAGCGCAGGTTCAGCGACGAACGGGGCGCTTCTGCAGTTTGCGCTGCAGCGTGCGGCGGTGCATGCCCAGGGCGCGGGCCGTGGCGGAAATGTTGCCTTCGTGTTCGGTCAAAACCCGCTGAATGTGTTCCCACTGCAAGCGGTCCACCGACATCGGGTTTTCCGGCACCAGGCTGTCGAGGTCGGCGTGTTCGGACAGCAGCGCCGCCAATACGTCGTCGGCATCGGCCGGTTTGCACAGGTAGTTGCAGGCACCACGCTTGATCGCTTCGACGGCGGTGGCAATGCTTGAGTAACCGGTGAGGATGACCACGCGCATTTCCGGATCCATTTCCAGCAACTTGGGCAACAACACCAGGCCGGAATCGCCATCCATTTTCAGGTCCAGTGCGGCGTAGTCCGGCAGATCGGCCTTGGCCAGTTCCAGGCCTTCCTCGGCGGAGCCAGCCGTGCTGACGCGGAAACCACGGCGAGCCATGGCGCGAGCCATGACGCGGGTGAAGGTGGCGTCGTCATCGACCAGCAGCAAATGCGGCAGTTCTTCGCCTTCGACTTGGGTTTCGTCACTCATGTTGGTCTCCTCGGGCGACACGGGGCAGGCGCAGCTCGGTGAGCGTGCCACCTTCCTCATGACTGTAGAGTTTCACTGAGCCGCCGGCGCGTGTCACGCTGGCCTTGCTCAAAAACAGGCCCAGACCGAAGCCTTTGCCCTTGGTGGTAAAAAACGGTTTGCCGATCTGTTCGGCGATAGCCAATGGTACGCCTGCGCCGTGATCGCGGATGCTGATGGTGAGGTTTTCGGCGTCCCAGTCCAGCGTCACCTGCAAGCCCTCCGGGCAGGCATCAGCGGCATTGTTGAGCAAATTCAGCAAGGCCTGGGTCAGGTCAGGCGGTGGCGCCATGCGTGGCACCGTGCCCTGGCCGAGGCGCTGGAAGCGGTAACTGGCCTCCGGACGCATCAGGTGCCAGCGATTGAGCGCTTCGTCGAGCCAATCGGTAACGTCCTGCATTTCCACCGCCAACCGGCGATTGGCCTCGGCGGCGCGTACCAATTGCTGCAAGGTCTCTTTGCACAGCTTGACTTGATCCTGCAACACGCTCAGGTCGTCCTGCAACATCGGGTCGTGATGGTCCTGGCGCATTTCCTTGAGCAGCACGCTCATGGTCGCCAATGGCGTACCCAGCTCATGCGCCGCGCCCGCGGCCTGGGTGGCGACAGCCAGGAGCTGTTGGTCGCGCAGGCCTTCTTCACGGCGGATGGCGCGCAACTCTTCCTGTCGGCGCAGTTCTTCGGCCATGCGAGCGGCGAAGAAGGTGATCACCGCCGCCGCCAGGGCGAAACTCAGCCACATCCCGTACACCTGCAGGTTTTCCCGGGCGATGGGGAAGGTTTGTAGCGGATAGAAGCGTGCCAGCAACAGGGTGTACATCGTCAGCGCGATGCCCGACAGGATCACCGAATAACGCCACGGCAACGTTACGGCAGCGATGGTCAGCGGCACCAGATAATAGGAAACGAAGGGGTTGGTCGAACCCCCGGAGAAATACAGCAAGGCACTGTGGATAAACAGGTCGCAGGCCAGTTGTACGGCGTATTCCAGCTCGGTCACCGGCCATGAGGTGCGCAAGCGAATCGCGGTGAATGCACACAGTAGCATTGAGCAACCGAGGGTGGCGGCCAGTTGAAACCAGGGCAACGGCAACAATTCGAACCAGTAGGCCAGGCCTACCGACCCGGCTTGGGCAGCCAGTACCAAAGTCCGGATGAAAGTCAGCCGCCAGAGATTCTGGCGAGTGGCGGAAGTGATTTGAACGGGGGCGAGCATGAGCTCTCCTGATGAGCGCTCCAGGCGGATCATTGGGAGTATAACCAAGCGGCGCCTTCAGAAGCGAAAGTGCGGCAAACGACCACATGCCAAATCTGATAACGCTGTGGTGGCGAGGGGGCTTGTCGGATCGCCGCACCGTCCCGCTGGACTGCGTAGCAGGCCCGCTCCATCGTACCGGGTAAAACAGGGAGGTCCTGCAATCCGACTTTGCGACTGCTTCGCAGCCGAACGGGAGCAAGCTCCCTCGCCACAAATAGCCCAGCACACGTTATCTGTATAGAAGTTGTAACTGTGCGAACCGGATCATTATCGCTAGAGTCTGATGGGTTCACGCAGGCCCGAACGATTCCCTGCACATCATCCCAGGAGCTTTCATGCACACATTCCGCCGCAGCGCCGCCCTCCTTGCCCTGAGCGTTGGCGCTTTCGCCAGCCTCCCGACCCTGGCGGCCGACGAGCTTCATTACAACCAGATTTCCCTGCGCGCCGAAGTCAGCCAGGAAGTGGCTCGCGACTTGATGATCGTGACCCTCTACACCGAAGAACAAAACACCGACCCGGCCAAACTCGCGGCCGACGTCAGCACCACCATGAACAAGGCGCTGGCCCAGGCCAAACAGGTCAAGGACATCACCCTGCGCCAGGGCAGTCGCAACAGCTATCCGATCTACGACACGAAAGGCCAGAAGATCACCGGCTGGCGTGAACGCGCCGAGTTGCGCCTGGAAAGCACCGACTTTGCCGCCCTGTCGAAGTTGACCGGCGAACTGCTCACAGACCTGAAGATGGGCGGCATGGACTTCGCCATTGCCACGCCAACCCGCAAGGCCAGCGAAGACACCTTGCTCAAGGAAGCAGTGACTGCCTTCAAGGCACGGGCGCAACTGGCAACCGATGCGCTGGGCGGCAAAGGCTACAAAATCGTCAACCTGAACCTCAACAGCAACGGCTATCCGCAACCGTACATGCGCGCGCCGATGATGATGAAAGCGGCCAGCATGGACGAAGCGGCGCCGGTCACTCCACAAGTCGAAGCCGGCACCAGCCAGGTCAGCATGACGGCTGACGGCTCGATCGAAGTGCTGATGCCCTGAGTCGAAGCCACCATGCAATCAGGCGATCACTTGGTGATCGCCTTTTTTTTTGCAAACTGCCATCTATGCTCTATCTGCGACGACAGCAATCCCTGAAAAACAGCCACAGTTGCACTTCGTACAACTCGACCAATTGCAGTGCAACGATAACCACTCCCATCAATCTCTACCCACCCCTTTAGAGCGGGGTATAAATAGGTAACACCTCGCCCCACCCACGGGCAACCCATGCTATATTCGCACCACAAAGGTGCACCAAATGCACTGCAAAAATGCCGCGCAAACGGTCAAATGCGTCAACTTTTATACAAATGCGACATTAAGGTACGTTCGTGCCACCGTTTAAGACCTGCAGTCGCTCAAGATCTTGCATTGGGTATGCCCCCTGCATAAGTATCCGCAGGCACGACTCACGAGGTCGTCCTCAAAATTAAAAAATGACAACAAATCATGAGGCCACCATGCTTAAACAAGCGGTCATTCCGTTTTTAGTCGGCGCCAGCTTATTGGCCGCCGCACCGTTCGCCCAAGCTGCGACCAACCTGGTGTTCTGCTCCGAAGGAAGCCCGGCCGGTTTCGATCCAGGTCAATACACCACCGGAACCGACTTCGACGCCTCTGCAGAAACCATGTTCAACCGCCTGACCCAGTTCGAGCGCGGCGGCACCGCTGTCATTCCTGGTCTGGCGACCAGCTGGGACGTCTCCGATGACGGCCTGACGTACACCTTCCATCTGCGCGAAGGCGTCAAGTTCCACACCACTCCTTACTTCAAGCCGACCCGTGAGTTCAACGCCGACGACGTGCTGTTCACCTTTAATCGCATGATTAACAAGGATGACCCGTTCCGCAAAGCGTACCCGACCGAATTCCCGTACTTCACCGACATGGGGATGGATACCAACATCACCAAGATCGATAAAGTCGACGACAAAACCGTCAAGTTCACCCTCAAGGATGTAGACGCCGCGTTCATCCAGAACATGGCCATGAGCTTCGCCTCGATCCAGTCCGCCGAGTACGCCGCCCAGCTGCTCAAGGAAGGCAAAGCCGCCGACATCAACCAGAAGCCGGTCGGCACTGGTCCGTTCGTGTTCAAGAGCTACCAGAAAGACTCCAACATCCGCTACACCGGGAACAAGGACTACTGGAAGCCGGATGACGTGAAGATCGACAACCTGATCTTCGCCATCACCACCGACCCGTCGGTACGCATCCAGAAACTGAAGAAAAACGAGTGCCAGGTCACCCTGTTCCCGCGTCCGGCCGACCTCAAGGCGCTGCGTGAAGACAAGACCCTGAAGCTGCCTGACCAGGCTGGTTTCAACCTCGGTTACATCGCCTACAACGTGATGGACAAAGTCAAGGGCAGCAACGAGCCGAACCCGCTGGCCCAACTGAAAGTGCGTCAGGCACTGGACATGGCGGTCAACAAGCAGCAGATCATCGACTCGGTTTACCAGGGCGCCGGCCAACTGGCCGTCAACGCCATGCCGCCGACCCAGTGGTCCTACGACACCACCATCAAGGATGCACCGTACAACCCTGAGAAAGCCAAAGAGCTGCTCAAGGAAGCCGGCGTGAAAGAAGGTACCGAAATCGTTCTGTGGGCGATGCCGGTACAGCGTCCGTACAACCCGAACGCCAAGCTGATGGCAGAAATGCTGCAGTCCGACTGGGCGAAAGTCGGCCTCAAGGTCAAGATCCAGAGCTACGAGTGGGGCGAGTACATCAAGCGCTCCAAAGGCGGCGAGAACCAGGCCATGCTGATTGGCTGGAGCGGTGACAATGGTGATCCCGATAACTGGCTGAACGTGCTGTTCGGCTGCGACTCGCTGGAAGGCAACAACTTCTCCAAGTGGTGCGACAAGAAGTTTGACGACATCGTCAAGCAAGCCAAGCGCACTTCGGATCAAGGCAAGCGCACCGAACTGTACAAGCAAGCGCAACACGTCCTCAAAGACGCTGTTCCAATGACACCTATCGCTCACTCGACGG
>NZ_RCNW01000191.1:0-1516 GCF_004307605.1 Pseudomonas sp. Sample_24 | reverse complement strand
GGTTGGCCTTGACCGCGTAGTAGACCTTGGCGAATTCGAAACCGGCGCGCAGGTCGTCATAGGCCTGGCTGATCATCGCGGTGTCGATCACCACGAACGGGGTTTCTTGCTTGTCGGCGAACGCCTTCATTTTCTGAAAGGTTTCGCGCGCAAAATAGTCTTCGACCTGGATCGACATACTTGGGACTCCTAGTGGCAAACGTCGTTAATCAATGGGTGCAAATGAACGTCCTCCGTATCCCCACTTTGGTTCGCCTACTTCCCAAGGCATGTCGCCGAAAGCAAAAAGGCCATGGGAAGTGCAGCTTTCCCTTGGCCTTGCTGTCTCGTCGTCAGTACTTGAGCCGGATGGATCGTTTCCAGCATGGACGTTCGGCGCGAACTTTAGGGCGTGAGGGGCTTGAGATCAACAAAAAATGTCGCGTTTTTGCACGCTTCTGACGTGCGTACCCGATATCACTCTTTGTAGCGGACCTGTGTGACGGGCAGATGTTCCCCGTGATTTTTCCAGTGTTAAAAATACCTGCACGTTCGATGCTTTTGTCAGCTAGTTTGTAGAGAAGTGTGATGGCGTCAACATCGGCGACGTTGGCGGCGAGAGGCGGGTGTGAAGGCGATTTTGATTAATGTGGCGGGTGCTTTAGCAGTGCCAGAGCCCACCTCGGTGTTGATATTCTTTTCCAGTCTTTGAAAACACAAAAAACTGTGGCGAGGTAGCTTGCTCCCGCTGGACTGCGAAGCAGTCCCCGCTTTTTTAAAAGAGGGGGCCGCTTCGCGACCCAGCGGGAGCAAGCTCCCTCGCCACAGGTTCGTTTCTGACTATTTATTGATCAGGCGACTACTGCCTCGGCCGGCGAGACGATATTGGTTTTCATCCCCCGCGAACGTCCCGAACTCAGGTAGGCCGCAATCGACTCCTGCGTCACCTCACCCAAAAACACCCTTTCGGCATCCATCACCGGCAGCCACGAACGGTTGAACTCATACATCCGTGACAACAGGATGCGCAAATGTTCGTCGTAGGCAGCGGTGGCGTTGAACTCGCGCAGGTATTGCCCGCACGTGCCGGTCTGGCGGTGCAGGTCGCGGCGGCGCACGTAGCCCAACGCCTTGTTCTCGGTGCAAGTCACCACCACGTAACGGCGGTCGTGCTCGTCCATCAATTCCAGCGCCTCGGCCACGGGTGTTTCGGGGCTGACAGAGGGCGCGTTGTCCGCTGCGTCTTCGGCTTTCACCAACAACAGGCGCTTGAGGGTGCTGTCCTGACCGACGAAGCTGCTGACAAAGTCATCCGCCGGATGCGCAAGCAGTGTGTCCGGATGGTCGATCTGCAGCAGCTTGCCTGCGCGGAAGATCGCGATCTTGTCACCGAGCTTGATGGCTTCGTCGATGTCGTGGCTGACCATGATCACGGTCTTGTTCAGCGCCCGCTGCATTTCGAAGAACTCGTTCTGGATCATTTCGCGGTTGATCGGGTCGACCGCGCCGAACGGTTCGTCCATCAACAACAGCGGCG
>NZ_RCNW01000399.1:8728-9936 GCF_004307605.1 Pseudomonas sp. Sample_24 | reverse complement strand
ACCATGAATTCCTGGATGTCGACGTTGTTATCGGCGTGCTCGCCACCGTTGATGATGTTCATCATCGGAACCGGCATCGAGTAGACACCCGGGGTGCCGTTCAGGTTGGCGATGTGGGCGTACAACGGCAGGTCCTGGTCCTGTGCTGCTGCCTTGGCCGCAGCCAGGGAAACGGCGAGGATCGCGTTGGCACCCAGGGTTGCCTTGTTTTCGGTACCGTCGAGCTTGATCATCGCCAGATCGAGGGCTTTCTGGTCACTTGGGTCCATGCCTTTCAACAGGTCCTTGATCGGACCGTTGATGTTGGCTACGGCTTTGAGAACGCCCTTGCCCAGGTAACGGCTCTTGTCGCCATCACGCAGCTCGAGCGCTTCACGCGAGCCAGTGGAAGCACCGGACGGCGCGCAAGCGCTGCCGATGATGCCGTTATCGAGAAGCACATCCGCTTCCACGGTGGGATTGCCACGGGAGTCGAGAACTTCACGACCTTTGATGTCGACGATTTTAGCCATTGTTGTAAACACTCCAAAGTTGACGAAAACGACGCAGCTAGAGGAAATCTTTTACCGTCGGCAAGCGATGTGCAGCGGGCAGTCTTGCGGACGATAAGGCTCAAGCCCGAGGGCCTGAGCGTTAATTCGTGCGGTACTTTACCGGAGAAATGAGGATTACGCGGTTTCTACCGTCGGAAAACTCTTAACCAGTTCGTCCAGAGCTTTGAGCTGGGCCAGGAATGGCTCCAGTTTGTCCAGACGCAAGGCACAAGGGCCGTCGCATTTGGCGTTGTCCGGGTCCGGGTGGGCTTCCAGGAACAGGCCGGCCAGGGACTGGCTCATGCCGGCTTTCGCCAGGTCGAGGACCTGGGCACGACGGCCGCCGGCGGAGTCGGCGCGACCACCGGGCATTTGCAGCGCGTGGGTCACGTCGAAGAACACCGGGTACTCGAACTGCTTCATGATGCCGAAGCCGAGCATGTCGACGACCAGGTTGTTGTAGCCGAAGCTCGAACCACGCTCGCAGAGGATCAACTGATCGTTACCGGCTTCGACGCACTTGTTCAGGATGTGTTTCATTTCCTGAGGCGCGAGGAACTGGGCTTTCTTGATGTTGATCACGGCATTGGTCTTGGCCATCGCCACGACCAGATCGGTCTGGCGCGACAGGAAGGCCGGCAACTGGATGATGTCGCAGACTTCAGCGACGACCGC
>NZ_RCNW01000399.1:3091-8628 GCF_004307605.1 Pseudomonas sp. Sample_24 | reverse complement strand
AGCAGCGCGGTGCCCTGGTTTTCGATGTCTTCGGAATCGATGTAGCGCAGGTTGACCTTGGTACGGTTGCTGATACCGGCGTGACTCATCGCTTCGATCAGCGACTTGTAGGCGTCCAGCAGTTCCATGTACTTGCCGACCATGGCGATGGTGACTTCGTGCTCAGGGTTGAGCTTGGCGTCGACCACGGCTTCCCACTCGGACAGATCGGCACCGCCGCATTGCAGACCGAAACGCTCGACGACGAAATCGTCCAGGCCCTGGGAGTGCAGGATGCCCGGGATCTTGTAGATGGTGTCGGCGTCTTCCAGCGCGATCACCGCACGTTCTTCAACGTTGGTGAATTGCGCGATCTTGCGACGGGAAGAGACATCGATCGGGTGATCGGAGCGGCAGACCAGCACGTCAGGCTGCAGGCCGATGGAGCGCAGTTCCTTGACCGAGTGCTGGGTTGGCTTGGTCTTGGTTTCGCCGGCAGTGGCGATGTACGGCACCAGTGTCAGGTGCATCAGCATCGCGCGCTTGGCGCCGACTTCGAAACGCAACTGGCGGATGGCTTCGAGGAACGGTTGGGATTCGATGTCACCCACGGTGCCACCGATCTCGACCATTGCCACGTCGGCATCGCCTGCACCCTTGATGATGCGGCGCTTGATTTCGTCGGTGATGTGCGGAATCACCTGGATGGTTGCACCCAGGTAGTCACCACGGCGCTCTTTGCGCAGCACATGCTCGTAGACACGGCCAGTGGTGAAGTTGTTGTTCTGGGTCATGGTCGTGCGGATGAACCGCTCGTAGTGGCCCAGGTCCAGGTCGGTCTCGGCGCCGTCGTGGGTGACGAACACTTCACCGTGCTGGAACGGGCTCATGGTGCCCGGGTCGACGTTGATGTACGGGTCCAGCTTCAGCATGGTGACCTTAAGTCCCCGCGCCTCCAGGATGGCCGCCAATGATGCCGATGCAATGCCTTTCCCCAATGAAGAAACAACACCGCCCGTGACGAATATGTAGCGCGTCATGAAAAACCCTAGAAGTCTGCGTTAAAGCGGTCCGAGCCGCCGGGGAAAGCGAAGGAAGGCCGAAGCCCCCGATCACCTGCATTAATCACAGTGCACCTTTCAAAAAAACCGCCGCGTTGGGACAGACCGGAAGATGTAACACCGGTACGTTGCTCGCTACACATTTTTTGGAATCGCCCAGCAAAGACTGCTTGGTAATCGGCAACTCCTGCAATTCAGGCGAATCCACAGAAGTTGTATCAAGAAGGGAGCGTAGTCTACCGGAAAGCCCCTTTCAGCTCAAACCTTGATCTTCGATCGGCGGCTGCCAATGCAATTTCCATTCTCCTGCCTTGCCACCCTCCAGGCCCTGAAGGTTCGCCACCGCCAGCAATTGCGTGCCCTTGAACAGCAGCGGCAATCTGCCGCGCACGAACTGCGGCACACCCCGCTCATTGAACAAACGCTTGAGATCGCGATGACCGCGGTGCGGCAATTCCATGATTTCGCCACCTTCACGATAGCGGATCTGCAAAGGGCCATCGGGCAATTGCCCCGTCAGCGTGAGCACGCCGTTGCCGGGCAATGCCAACGGCAGCGCGGGGTCAGGCCAGTTTCCGGCATCGGGCACCGGCCTCAACCAGATGCCCGACAACCACCACAAGCGCCCACCCGCCCGATGCAATTCGCCATCTGCCAGGCGCCAGATCGGTCGGGCATCGTGCGCTGCATCACGCAAATTGTCCCAACCCGACCAATGGTCACTGTCGGGCAAGCTTGTCCGCGGCTCAAGCCAGTGACTGAGCGCGTTGCGTTGCCGGGCAGCGGATAGTTTTTCCAGCGCTACCAGCTCCAGAGACGGCAAGCCCAGCCAATCGAAATCACTTGGCGTGATCGCCTGGCTCAAGTCGATTTGCGCAAGATCATCGAGTAACCCCTGCGCCTCGCTCACATGCGCAGCGCTGCGGGCCATGGTCGCCATCGCTTGCGGCCAGCGCTCCGACAGCACCGGGAACACCTGATGGCGCAGGTAGTTGCGCGAGTACTGCCGATCCTGATTGGTAGGATCCTCGATCCAGCTCAAATGGTTTTCGCTGGCATAGGCTTCCAGCTCGGCCCTCGTGACATCGAGCAATGGCCGCAGTAGATGGCCCTTGCCCAATACACGCTGGCGCGGCATTCCCGACAATCCTCTCACCCCTGCCCCACGCAACAACCGGAACAACAGGGTTTCCGCCTGATCATCGCGGTGTTGCGCGGTCAGCAGTATTTCATTGGCTTGAGTGATCTGGTTGAAGGCGGCATAGCGCGCCTCCCGGGCCGCACGCTCCAGGCTGGCGCCGGGTTGCACCTGTACGTGCACGACATGTAGTGGCACACCCAAGGCATCACAAACCGACCGACAATGCTCCGGCCACGCAGCAGCCACAGCTTGAAGGCCGTGATGAACATGAATGGCGCTTAGCGCCGGCAGGGATTCGGTTTTTGCGAGGTGTACGAGAAGGTGCAACAAAACGGTGGAGTCGAGACCACCAGAGAAGGCGATGCGCCAAGCGGAGGCGTTGCGCCAGCGCTTCAGATTCAGCAAGAGTCTGGAAGGCAAATCAATTCCGGGCCGATCCATATATGTCCCTTTGCACAAATCAAATGTGGGAGCGAGCCTGCTCGCGATAGCGGTAGAACAGCCAACAGATTTGTTGAATGTTAAACCCTTATCGCGAGCAGGCTCGCTCCCACATGGGTACAGCGTGATCTGATTACAGACCGTAGCTCATCAGGCGCTCGTAACGACGGTCGAGCAGCGCCTTGTGATCAAGCTTCTTGAGCATTGCCAGTTGCGAGCTCAGCTCGGCACGGATCGAAGCAGCCGCAGCGGCCGGATCACGGTGGGCGCCACCCAGAGGCTCGCCAATCACCTTGTCGACGATACCCAGGCCTTTGAGACGCTCGGCGGTGATGCCCATCGCTTCGGCGGCATCCGGCGCTTTCTCGGCGGTTTTCCACAGAATCGAAGCGCAACCTTCCGGCGAGATCACCGCGTAGGTCGAGTACTGCAGCATGTTCAGTTGATCGCACACGCCGATGGCCAGAGCGCCACCGGAACCACCTTCACCGATTACAGTGGCGATGATCGGGGTTTTCAGGCGCGCCATGACGCGCAGGTTCCAGGCGATCGCTTCGCTCTGGTTACGCTCTTCCGCGTCGATGCCCGGGTAGGCACCCGGGGTGTCGATGAAGGTCAGGATCGGCATCTTGAAGCGTTCGGCCATCTCCATCAGGCGGCAAGCCTTGCGGTAGCCTTCCGGACGCGGCATGCCGAAGTTGCGGCGAACCTTCTCGCGCACTTCACGGCCTTTCTGGTGGCCGATGATCATCACCGGCTGGTCGTCCAGACGAGCGATACCGCCGACGATGGCAGCGTCGTCGGAGAAGTGGCGGTCACCGTGCAACTCGTCGAACTCGGTGAAGATGTGTTCGATGTAGTCCAGGGTGTAAGGACGTTTCGGGTGACGCGCCAGACGAGCGATCTGCCAGCTGGTCAGCTTGCCAAAGATATCTTCGGTCAGCGTCTTGCTCTTGTCCTGCAGGCGGGAGATCTCATCGCCGATATTCAGCGAATTGTCATTACCGACCAAGCGCAATTCTTCGATCTTGGCTTGCAGGTCGGCGATCGGCTGTTCGAAATCTAGAAAATTCGGGTTCATAGGCGTCCGTCTTGGGTCGAGTCCCAAGTGATCTTGGGCCGGCCGGTTGTCTATTCGCGCCCTACCTTAAGGGAGAGGCGCGCTGAGGTCGAGATTAAAAATTCAGGTTGCGGGCAGGCGTTCTGATATTACCTGCCGGTCAACGGTATTGGAGGAAGACGTTGTCTCGCCCGAACTGGTCACGCAGGGCTTGAATCAACGCATCCGCCGGATCGATTCGCCAGCCTTCGCCGAACTGCAGCAAGGCCTTCGCATCGGGACTGGTGTAGTCCATGGTGATCGGGCACGCGCCGCGGTGACGTTTGAGCAGCTCACCCAGCCAGCGTAGCTGATCGCCCTTGAGATCCTTAGCGTGCAGTTTCAAACGCAGGCTCTCGGCCAGGTTGGTGCGCGCATCTTCCATGCTCATCACCCGCTTGACCCGCAGCTTCAGGCCACCGGAGAAGTCGTCGTTACTGACCTCGCCTTCGACCACCACCATCGCGTCGGTCTGCAACAGCGACTGTGCAGCATGGAACGCCTCGGAAAACAGCGAGGCTTCAATCCGGCCAGAGCGGTCGTCGAGGGTGATGAAGCCCATCTTGTCGCCCTTTTTGTTTTTCATCACCCGCAAGGCGATGATCATCCCGGCGACGGTCTGGGTGTCGCGCGCTGGCTTCAGATCGATGATGCGCTGGCGGGCGAAACGGCGGATTTCACCTTCGTATTCGTCGATCGGGTGGCCGGTCAGGTACAGGCCGAGGGTGTCTTTCTCCCCTTTCAGGCGTTCCTTGAGAGTCAGCTCCTTGGCCTTGCGATGGTTGGCGTAGACGTCAGCGTCTGCCTCGACAAACAGACCGCCAAACAGGTCGGAGTGACCGCTGTCCTGAGTGCGTGCGGTTTGCTCGGCGGCCTTGATCGCTTCTTCCATGGCCGTCAACAGCACCGCACGATTGCGGTCGATATTGGCCTGATAGGCTTTCTGTTCATCATGGAAATACGGGCCAAGACGATCCAGCGCACCGCTGCGAATCAAGCCGTCGAGGGTACGCTTGTTGATGCGCTTGAGGTCAACCCGGGCGCAGAAGTCGAACAGGTCCTTGAACGGGCCGTGCTGACGCGCTTCGGTAATCGCCTCCACCGGGCCTTCACCCACACCCTTGATCGCGCCGAGACCGTAAATGATCCGGCCTTCGTCGTTCACCGTGAACTTGAACTCCGAGGTGTTCACATCCGGCGCATCGAGGCGCAGCTTCATCGTGCGCACTTCTTCGATCAAGGTCACGACCTTGTCGGTGTTGTGCATGTCCGCCGAAAGTACCGCGGCCATGAATGGCGCCGGGTAATGCGCTTTCAGCCACGCGGTCTGGTACGACACCAGGCCGTAGGCGGCGGAGTGGGATTTGTTGAAGCCGTAACCGGCGAATTTTTCCACCAGGTCGAAAATGTTACCGGCAAGATCCGCGTCGATCCCGTTGGTCGCGCAACCCTCAATGAAACCGCCGCGCTGCTTGGCCATTTCTTCGGGCTTTTTCTTACCCATGGCTCGACGCAGCATGTCCGCGCCGCCGAGGGTGTAGCCGGCCATGACCTGGGCGATCTGCATCACCTGTTCCTGATACAGGATGATGCCGTAAGTCGGCGCCAATACCGGCTTCAGGCCTTCGTACTGGTAGTCCGAGTGCGGGTACGCCAGTTCGGCGCGACCGTGTTTACGGTTGATGAAGTCGTCCACCATGCCCGATTGCAGCGGGCCAGGACGGAACAACGCTACCAGTGCAATCAAGTCTTCCAGGCAGTCGGGCTTGAGCTTTTTGATCAGCTCTTTCATGCCGCGCGATTCAAGCTGGAACAC
>NZ_RCNW01000399.1:0-2991 GCF_004307605.1 Pseudomonas sp. Sample_24 | reverse complement strand
TCGAGCTTGCGCGCCATTTCCCAGATTTCCGCCGCCTCTTCATCGACCTTGATGAAGTCACGCAGGATTTCTTCCTGTTCGTAGGCTTTTTCCAGGGTCATGCCGACTTCGAACGGAATCATCTTCGACAGACGATCCGCCAGACCATAGGACTTGCCCTGCACCCGCGCCACATCGCGGACCACAGCTTTTGCCGCCATGGAACCGAAGGTGATGATCTGGCTTACCGCGTTGCGGCCGTACTTCTCGGCCACGTAGTCGATGACCCGGTCGCGACCGTCCATGCAGAAGTCGACGTCGAAGTCGGGCATGGAAACCCGTTCCGGGTTAAGGAAACGTTCGAACAGCAGGTCATATTCCAGTGGGTCGAGGTCGGTGATCTTCTGCACGTAGGCCACCAGCGACCCGGCACCCGACCCCCGGCCAGGCCCTACCGGCACGCCGTTGTTCTTGGCCCACTGGATAAAGTCCATCACGATCAGGAAGTAACCGGGGAACCCCATCTGGATGATGATATCCAGCTCGAAATTCAGCCGATCGACATAGACCTGGCGCTTGGCTTCGTAGTCTTCGGTGGTGTCCTTGGGCAGCAGGACGGCGAGCCGTTCCTCCAGACCATCGAAGGACACCTTGCGGAAATATTCATCGATGGTCATGCCATCGGGGATCGGGAAGTTGGGCAGGAAGTGCGTGCCCAGCTTCACTTCGATATTGCAGCGCTTGGCGATCTCGACAGTGTTTTCCAGCGCTTCGGGAAGGTCGCTGAACAGCTCGGCCATTTCCTCGGCGCTTTTGAGGTATTGCTGATCGCTGTAGTTCTTCGAGCGCCGCGGATCGTCCAGGGCGCGGCCCTCACCGATACAGACGCGGGTTTCGTGGGCAGCGAAGTCTTCCTGCTTGATAAAGCGCACATCGTTGGTCGCCACCAGTGGCGCACCGATCTTCTCGGCCAGGGCGACGGCGCCGTGCAGTTGCTCTTCGTCATTCGGCCGATTGGTGCGCTGGATTTCCAGATAGAAGCGATCCGGGAATACCGCCATCCACTCCCGCGCCAGGGCTTCAGCTTCGTCGGGGTTGCCACTGAGCATGGCCTGGCCGATTTCGCCTTCCTTGGCCGCCGACAGCATGATCAGGCCTTCGCTGGCCTCGGCTACCCACTCGCGCTCGACAATGACCGAGCCATTGCGCTGTCCCTCGATAAAGCCACGGGAGATCAACTCGGTCAGGTTGCGATAGCCCACGGCGTTCATCACCAGCAGGCTGATCCGGCTCAGAGCGTTGTCCGGATCCTTGTTCGACAGCCACAGGTCGGCGCCGCAGATCGGCTTGATCCCGGCACCCATGGCGTTTTTATAGAATTTGACCAGGGAACACATGTTGTTCTGGTCGGTGACCGCAACGGCGGGCATGTTCATGCCGACCAGGGTCTTGACCAGCGGTTTGATCCGCACCAGACCGTCGACCAGGGAGTATTCAGTGTGCAGGCGTAGGTGAACGAATGAAGCCGGCATAGTGATCCTGTCTGTGAACATGAAAACAACAAGGCCCGGATTGTACCGGGCCTTGGTAAAAAAAATCAGCCTTGCGACTAGCTCTCTATGACGATTTCCAACGCCTCATACGCCATACGCACCGGAGCGAACGAACGCCGGTGAATAGGCGTAGGCCCCAAGCGTGCCAGCGCTTCCAGATGAACGGGTGTCGGGTAGCCTTTGTGGCCGCCGATGCCATAACCCGGATAGATCAACTCGAATGCACTCATTTCCCGGTCACGGCTGACCTTGGCCAGAATCGACGCTGCCGCGATGGCCGGCACCTTGCCGTCACCCTGTACCACCGCTTCGGCGCGCATCGGCAGTTTCGGGCAGCGGTTGCCATCGATCATCGCCAGTTTCGGCTGGATATGCAGCCCGGCGACGGCACGCTGCATGGCCAGCATGGTGGCGTGCAGAATATTCAGCTCATCGATTTCTTCGACTTCAGCGCGAGCGATGCACCAGCTCAAGGCTTTTTCGCAGATCTCATCGTAAAGCTTCTCGCGCCGGGCTTCGGTGAGTTTCTTCGAGTCGTTCAGGCCGAGGATCGGCCGATTCGGATCGAGAATCACGGCAGCCGTGACCACCGCACCACAGAGCGGACCTCGGCCGACTTCGTCGACACCGGCTACCAGTTCTTCAGCTTCCGCGACCAAGGAGAAATCCAGCCCCATCTGCATGCTTTTCTTACTCATTGTACTTCGCCGATCAGGTTGAGCACGGCATCCGCCGCCTGGTTGGAGGCGTCCAGACGAAGGGTCCGGTGAATCTCATCGAAACCACGGGTCTGCTCTTCGCCACCCTCGATCAGCGGCGACAAGGTCTGGGCCAGGGCTTCGACGGTCGCGTCGTCCTGCAGCAGCTCGGGCACCAGCAAACGCTGGGCCAGCAGGTTCGGCAGGGAAACGTAGGGGCTTTTCACCATGCGCTTGAGAATCCAGAACGTCAGCGGTGCCAGGCGGTAAGCCACCACCATCGGCCTCTTGTACAGCAAGGCTTCAAGGGTCGCGGTTCCGGAAGCGATCAATACCGCATCGCAGGCGGCCAGGGCCAGATGCGACTTGCCGTCGAGCAAGGTCAGTGGCAGATCGCGGCCAGCCAACAGCTCTTCAAGCTGCGCCCGGCGTTGGGGGTTGGCGCAAGGTACGACGAATCGCACGCCCGGACGCAGCGCCCTCAGGCGTTGTGCCGTGTCCAGAAACAACGCACCAAGACGCCCCACTTCGCCGCCACGACTGCCGGGCATCAGGGCAACCAACGGCCCGTCAGGCAAGCCAAGCTCGGCCCGCGCAGCAGCGCGGTCGGCTTCAAGCGGAATGGCATCGGCCAAGGTGTGCCCGACGAACCGCACCGGCACGCCCTTCTCTTCGTAGAATTTGGCCTCAAACGGAAACAGCGTGAGCATCAGATCGCAGCCTTCGCGAATCTTCAGCACCCGCTTCTGTCGCCAGGCCCA
>NZ_RCNW01000177.1:0-1523 GCF_004307605.1 Pseudomonas sp. Sample_24 | reverse complement strand
AGGTGTGCGGCTTCTATACGGCGGCAGCGTGAAGGCGGCCAATGCGGTCGAACTGTTCGGCATGCCGGATATCGATGGAGGCCTCATTGGTGGGGCTTCCCTGAATGCAGATGAGTTCGGTGCGATTTGTCGCGCCGCGGGAAACTGAAAAAATGCTGGAAACAGTCGTAGTCGTTTTTCATCTGCTGGGTGCATTGGGCGTAGTTGCTCTCGTATTGCTGCAGCAGGGTAAAGGTGCGGATGCTGGCGCGTCTTTCGGAGCAGGTGCTTCAAATACTGTGTTCGGAAGCCAAGGTTCCTCTACCTTTCTTAGTAAGTTTACTGCTATACTTGCCGCAGGTTTTTTCATAACCAGCTTGGGGTTAGGTTACTTTGCTAAAGAGAAGGCTCACCAGCTGACTCAAGTGGGTCTCCCAAACCCGGCGGTACTGGAAGTTCCAAAGCAACAACCGGCTTCTGATGATGTCCCGGTGCTTCAAGAGCAAAAGTCGGCTACTCCAGCGACTGACGTGCCTCCAGCTCAAGAGCAGAAGTAAGAAGGGTTTCAAACGTAGTATTGCCGAGGTGGTGGAATTGGTAGACACGCAACCTTGAGGTGGTTGTGCCCATAGGGTGTAGGGGTTCGAGTCCCCTTCTCGGTACCAATTAGTCAGGAGAGCCCGCAGTTGCGGGCTTTCTTGCAGGTGGAAGGTTACATTGACCCTGTAGGGGATCGGTCGTATACTTCCGCCCCAGCTTTGTCGCGGGGTGGAGCAGTCTGGTAGCTCGTCGGGCTCATAACCCGAAGGTCGTCGGTTCAAATCCGGCCCCCGCAACCAGTTTAAGGAGCCCCTTTTAAGGGGCTTTTTGTTAGCTGGACACTTTCAACGCCGCTGTTCGACGGCGTTTCAAGGATGGGCGTTTCGCCCATTTTTTTATTTTGCATAGCATGCACATACATGCACTAGGGGGTTCAGGTGTCGAGCAAGCTAGAAGAGTTGCAGGCCTTGCTGGCCCCGGTGGTCGTGGCCCTAGGCTATGAATGCTGGGGTATTGAGTTTTCGGCCCAGGGTCGCCACTCAATGTTGCGCGTTTATATCGATAAAGAGGGTGGCGTGCTGGTGGACGATTGCGCCATTGTCAGCCGTCAAATCAGCGGTGTGCTGGATGTTGAAGATCCAATCTCCGTTGAATACACCCTTGAAGTTTCCTCGCCTGGCATGGAACGCCCACTGTTCACTCTTGAGCAGTTTGCAAAATTTGCCGGTGAACAAGTGAAGATCAAGCTGCGCTCGCCTTTTGAAGGTCGACGCAACTTTCAGGGCCTTCTGCGCGGTGTAGAAGAGCAGGACGTCGTGGTGCAGGTTGAAGACCATGAGTTCCTGTTGCCGATCGATATGATCGACAAGGCCAACATTATTCCCAGTTTTGACTGAGACGCGGATCCCGCGGATCCAATGGCTTGCGAAAGGCGAGGCGTACGATGAGCAAAGAAGTACTGCTGGTTGTTGAGTCGGTATCCAATGAAAAGGGTGTACCGGCAA
>NZ_RCNW01000531.1:4911-10205 GCF_004307605.1 Pseudomonas sp. Sample_24 | reverse complement strand
AGCTCCCACAGGGTTCCGGATACATCCGCAAGAACAGGTCGTCTGTCAGGCCGCATTCGCGAGCAAGCCCGCTCCCACAGTGGATTGTTGGTGGGCGTTACATTGGTGTTCACCGCCGATGATCCTGACGGACTTCAGGCCGGCTCTCAGGCCGCCTCGCTTTGTTTTTGATCTTGATCTGCCCCGTCGGAAGGCCGAGCGCAGGTTCTGCGTAGTGGGCAACCCGGCAGGGATGCCGGGTTAGCCGCCCCCGGCCATGGATGGCCGATGGCGGCGGGCCCACGGAGCAGGACCGGAGCGAGGGCATGGCGAGCCTTAGCGAGCCACCGTACGTCAGGGGCGCAGGCGCTTGGTTACTTGGCGCTTTTCCAAGTAACCCGCCGTAAGGGCGGAACCAATAGCCGCCGTTACCGCAGGAATGGATATGTACACCATCAAAACCTATGCCGCCCAAGACATAGCCATCGCGAGCAGTCTCGTTCCCGCAATGGTCCCGAAAACATCCGCAGATCAAAAATTATTCGGCTCATTTCGTGAGCCGAATAAGGCTGCTATTCGGCTCACGCCCTGAAATCATAGTGATATCCCCCGCAACTCAAGATGTATCCGATTGTTAAAACACTGCCAAATGGCTAACCTTCGCGTCTTCCAGACCCAATATTCACGGGTCTTTCAGACGAAACGCAGTACCCCTATCTGTAACGCGCCGAGGATCTGGCGCAAGGTTTCGTCATGCATGGCAGGAGGCATCACATGCGTTCATTTCTTTCGCTGCTGATCGGGTTGGCTTGCGCTTCGGCGCTGGCCGCGCCGAGTGCCGAGATGTCGGAGCCGGTGGGTGGCTGGCGTTTCAACGGTTTGCTCGACCGTAGTGAAAACCCGCAGGTCGCCTATCCCACACCGCCCATCGACCGGGGTGTGCAGCGTAATCGCACGATGATCCAGGGCCAGCTCAAGGCGATCGGTGCGCAACGCGGGCCGCACACGCTGGCGGTCAACGGCAATCCCTTGAACCTGTACACCGACGACCAGGGCCGTTTTGCCCGGCCGTATGCGTTCGGTGCCGGCTCCAACAGCGTCGAAGTGCGCAGTGCCGAGGGCCAGTCGCTCAAGCGCGTTCAATTCTATGAAGCCAATAACCTGCGCACGCCCGCACGGATTCGTGTGGTGCTGGGTTGGGATGATCCGAAGGCCGAACTCGATCTGCACATCATCACGCCTGACGGCCAGCATGCGTTCTGGGCGCACTCGGCGCTGACCAACGGCGGCGGCCTCGACCCCGATGGTGTCGACGGTCCCGGCCCGGAAATGTTCACCATGACCGCACCGCTGCATGGCACCTATCTGGTTTACGTCAACTACTGGGGCAACTTCGGCAGCGGCGGCTATAACTTCGATGAGGCCGGCAACCAGAACGAGGTGATCACTTCGCAGATCAACCTGGTGCTCAACGAAAACACCGTCGACGAAAAACGCGAGAGCTTCATCGTGCCCCTGCGGGCCATCGGTGACCTGCTGCTGGTCAAGACTTTCAACTATTAAACATCCCGCACCACGGATGACATCGGGTTTTGTGAAATGAGCGATAACACTGTTTCTCCGGCTGCCGATACACCGAGCGCCAAACCGTCCCGTCGTTGGCCGGTCATTGTGCTCGGGCTGTGCCTGGTCGCCGCTGTGGCTGCCGGCATGGGCTGGCTGATGAAAAAAAGCACAGCCCCGGCACCGCAACTGGCGGCGGAAAAACTTGGCATGAGCCGCCCCGATGGCTTGCTCGAAACCCACTCCTTGAGCCAATTGCCCAAGGATTTGCTGGCCGTGCCGTTCCTCAAGGAAACCCTGACTGAAGACTTCGTCTTCTATTACCAAACCCACGCCGATCGTCTTGGCCTGATCGGCAGTCTGCGGCGGATCATTTATGAACACGATTTGAAACTGCAGGACTCCTTGATCGAGCAACTGTTCGACCAGCCGGCAGATATCGCGTTGTGGCGCGGGGCGGATGGGCGGCTGAGGGATTTCCTGCTGGTGATGGATCGCGGCGGCCTGGCCAAGGTGCTGGAACCGCTGGCGAAAGTGGCGCTCGATGATTCGCAACTGAGCAAAATCGCAGAGGTGAAAGTCGGTGCCGATAACGTCGAGCTGTATCAGCTCACCTACAACGCCAGCAAGGCGCTGGTGTTCGCTTCCCATGGCGACAAACTCGTGGTGCTGTCGAATCCGACCAAGCTCTATGACCCGCAAAGTGGCATGGCACAGGAAGCCGGCAGCGTTTCGACCCAGTCCATCGCCGCTTTGCTCAATGGCGAAAAACTGTTTCCCGAAGCTTTCGGTCTGCCACCCCGTGCGCCCGAGGTAAAGCAACGGCTGTCGGTCAACGCCAGCGTGTTGGCCATGGGTTATCAGCGCTTCATCCCGAATTTCGCCGGTCTGCGTTTCGACATGGACGATAAAGGCTGGCACAGCTTCCTCGCCATGGATGAGCTGGAGAATCAGCCAGACTTCGATTTCAAACCGGTCTGGCAAGCCATGCCGATGGGCGCGAGCGCGTGCGTCGCCCTGCCGCTGGCGGCCGAACAACAAAAACCGTTGCTGGTAAAACTCGGTGCCGAAGAGCGCGCGGCTCAAGCACTGACCGAACACATGGCCGGTGCGGCAGGGCTTTGCTGGTATGCCGATTCGCGACTGTACACACCGCTGCTGGTGGCCGGGCTCAAGGATCAAGACAGCGCCAGCATGGATGGCGATCTGGGCAAGTTGTTCGGTTCGATGGTCGGCGCCCATGAAAGCAAGGTCGATGAGCATGTGTTCCCGGTGGTGGAGAAACAGCAAGGCCAGAGCCATCAATGGCAGCGTCAGGTCAGCTCCAGTTTCGGTCCCTACGCGGCCAAGGATGCAGAACATCCGGACGCCATCAGCGGTAAGGCGTTCATGCGTGTAAGCCTTGCGCGACATGGTTCAACGCTGCTGTTTTCCCTCGACGACAAATTGGTGGACAAGGCCCTCGGCACCCTCGACAAGCGCTTCCCACCGATGGCCGACGTGTTGCCCAAAGACCGGCTGATGCCGATCTACTTCGGCCCTGACTCCATGGCGCAGCTGATCCAGCAGGAAACCCTCGACAGCCTGCCGCAGGACATGGAACCGGTGTTCTACAACGCCGCGCAAACCTACCTGATCCCCAAACTGCGCACGCTCGGCGGCTACGGCAAATATGCCCTGACCTTGCCCGAAGGCAGCGAGCCGGACGGTCACTGGCAATGGTTGCCGCTGGAGTGGAAAGCGCTGTGAATGGGTGGATCCGCAGTCTCGGCTTGCTTGCCTTGCTGTTGAGCGCGAGTGCCCGGGCGCTCGATGCACCGGCGCTGGATGCGCAGCAATCCCAGGTGTTCCGTGCATGGTTCGTGCGCATCGCCCAGGAACAACTGAGCCAAGGCCCGAGCCCGCGCTGGTACCAACAGGACTGCGCCGGGTTGGTGCGCTTTGCCGCCAACGAAGCGCTGAAAGTCCACGACGACAAATGGCTGCGCAGCAATGGCCTGTCCAATCGCTACCTGCCGCCGGAGCTGCAGCTGAGCGACGCCCAGCGCAGCCTCGCCCAGCAATGGCAACAGGGCGGCGGCAAGGTCGGGCCGTACGTCAACGCGATCAAGTTGATCCAGTTCAACAGTCATCTGGTCGGCCGCGATGTGTCCCAGGCGCGCCCAGGCGACCTGGTGTTCTTCGATCAGGGCGACGACCAGCACCTGATGATCTGGATGGGGCGCTTCATCGCCTATCACACCGGCACCACCACTCCCACCGATAACGGCATGCGTTCGGCAAGCCTGCAACAACTCATGACATGGAAGGACACCCGATGGATACCCGATGCAGCCAACCCCAACTTCATCGGCGTCTATCGACTGAATTTTCTCTCCCAATGACCGGTGCCCGCATGCTGCGTTTTCTGTCTCTGTTGTTGGTCATGGTGTTGCCGTTCTCGGCAGTCAACGCCCAAGACACCGTCGAGCCCAGCGGCTACACGCCGGTATCCGGTGAAAGCTTTTTCCTGTTGGCCGACAGCAGTTTTGCCAGTGATGAACAGGCGATGGTGCGCCTCGAAGCGCCGGGCCGCGACTACCGCCGCTTCCGCATGGAGCCCTATGGCGGTGCCGACATTCGCGTGTATCGCATCGACAAGCCGCTGGACTTTCTCAAGCGCCAGAAGAACCTGCACCGCGTGGTCAGCGACGGCCAGTTCAAGGGCGAAGGGCTGTCCAACACGCTCGCCTATCTGTGGGATAACTGGTACCGCAAGTCGCGGCGGGTGATGCAGCGGGCGTTCTCCTACGAGTCGCGCAAACAAGTCACCGAGGAAGTGCCGGAACTGAAAATGGGCGCTGCCATGGCCGCGCCGACACCCTACGACGCGCAACCGCAATTTGCCTTGATTCCGGGCCTGCCGGTGGTCAGCCAGTTCCGTTATCCGCTGTGGCAGGCCAAGCCGATCCAGCCACCGGAAGGGGTGAATCTGGCCGGCTCTTCCAGTGAGTTCGTCAGCGTCGCACCGGGCAACGTCTACATCCCGTTGGGCAACTTGAAGCCGGGTCTGTACCTGGTGGAGGCGCTGATCGGCAAGTACCGCGCGACCACCATGGTCTTCGTCTCCAACACCGTGGCGGTGAGCAAGATTGCCGGTGATGAATTACTGGTGTGGGCTGCGCGCAAACACCAAGGCAGTTCGGTGCCCAAGGTCAATGTGCTGTGGACTGACGGTTTGGGCGTGATGAGCAGCGGTGCTACCGATGTCGATGGTTTGCTGCGTTTGAAACACGTCAGCCCCGAGCGTTCGTTCGTGATTGGCGAGGACGAAGAGGGCGGGGTTTTTGTCTCGGAAAACTTCTACTACGACAGCGAAATCTACGACACCAAACTTTATGCCTTCACCGATCGGCCGCTGTATCGGCCGGGGGATTGGGTGTCGCTGAAAATCGTTGGCCGTGAATTCAAGAACGCCCGGGATTCGGTGCAGCCAAGCGCTGCCGATGTCAACGTGACGGTACTGGATGCGACCGGTACGGCCCTGCAAACCCTGGACTTGAAACTCGATTCGAAGGCCGGCACCCAGGGCCGTTTCCAGCTGCCGGACAACGCCGTGGCCGGTGGATACGAGTTGCGCTTCAGCTACAAGGATCAGGCTTACAGCAGTGCCTTCCGCGTGGCTGAATACATCAAGCCGCACTTCGAAATTTCCCTCAATCTGGCCAAGCAGGATTACCGCACCGGCGAGCCGGTCAAGGGCAGTCTGGTGT
>NZ_RCNW01000531.1:0-4811 GCF_004307605.1 Pseudomonas sp. Sample_24 | reverse complement strand
AATCTGGCCAAGCAGGATTACCGCACCGGCGAGCCGGTCAAGGGCAGTCTGGTGTTGCTCTACCCGGACGGCAAACCGGTGGCCAATGCCAAGTTGACCCTGAGCCTGCGTGCCCAGCAACTGTCGATGGTCGACAACGAACTGCAATACCTCGGGCAATTCCCGGTGGAACTGACCAGCACCGAATTGACCACTGACGCCCAGGGCAACGCGACCCTGGACCTGCCGGCCGCCGACAAACCGAGCCGCTACATGCTCACCGTGTTCGCCAGTGATGGCGCGGCGTATCGGGTCAAGACCACCAAGGAAATCCTCATCGACCGAGGCGCCGCGAATTTCCGCTTGAGCGCACCGCAGCGCTTCAGTGCGGTGGGCGACAAGGTTGCGTTCAGCTACGTCATCGAAAGCGAGCAGAAGGCAGCGGTTACCCCGAGCGGCTATGGCTGGGTTCGTCTGGAAGACCAGAGCAGCGGCGAAGGTAAGCTCGCGGCCACCGACAAAGGTTTCACTCTGGCCTTCGATCGTCCCGGCACCTACAACCTGACGCTCAGGGACGACCACGGCCGAACCCTCGGCGCCACCGGTCATTCAGTCACCGGCGACGGAGTCAAGGCTGTGCCGGGAACCGTCGAAATCGTCCTCGACAAACCCGAGTACAAGGCCGGCGATGAAGCACTGGCGTTGATCACTTTCCCCGAGCCGATCAACGATGCGCTGCTGTCGCTGGAGCGCGACAAGGTCGAAGCCACCGCGCTGCTGTCCAAGGGCGGCGACTGGCTGAAGATGGAGAAACTCAGCGACACCCAGTACCGCGCGCGCATCCCGGTGAAGGAAGGTTTCGCACCGAACCTGACGTTCTCGGTGCTGTACACCAAGGGCGGGCAGTACAGCTTCCAGAACGCCGGCATCAAAGTGACTACGCCGCAGATCGACGTGGCGATCACCACCGACAAAGACACCTACCAGCCGGGCGAAACGGTATCGGTGGACCTGACGACGCAGTTCGCCGGCAAGCCAATCCCCGCGCATCTGACGGTCAGTGTGGTCGACGAAATGGTCTATGCCCTGCAACCGGAAGTGGCACCGAGCATCGACCAGTTCTTTTATCACCCACGCCGCAACAATGTGCGCACCAGTGCCAGCTTGTCGTTCATCAGCTATGACGTCGCGCTGCCGGGCAGCCCCGGTGCGCCGGGTAAAGCCAATCGCAGTGAACGCGGGGTGAAAGTGCTGGAACGGCCGCGGCGCGAAGACGTCGACACCGCCGCGTGGCAACCGGAACTGCTCACCGATGCCAACGGCAAAACCCGCTTCACCTTCAAGATGCCGGACTCGTTGACCCGCTGGCGCATCACCGCCCGGGCCATCGCCGACGACGGTGCGGTGGGGCAGAAGAAGCAATTCGTGCGCTCGGAAAAACCGCTGTACCTGAAGTGGAGCGGACCCGGCAAATTCCGCACTGGGGACAAACCCGATCTCGGTGTGTTTGCTTTCAGTCAGTCGCAAGATCCGGTCAAGGCTGAGCTGGTGACACATTACGCGGGCGCCGAGCAGCGCATCGCCGTCACGCTCAACAGCGGCATCAACTACATCCCGTTACCGACGTTTGCCTTGGGCACGGGCGAGTGGACCGCGGAACTGGTGCAGGACGGCAAAACCGTCGATGCCTTGGCTGTGCACTTGAGCGCGACCGGCGAAGGTTGGCAAGTGACACAAAGCCAAAGCCTGGATGTCGCCAGTGGTGATACGCCGCTGGCGTTGCCGGCGGACGCCACGGACATTCGCCTGCGTCTGGACGACAGTCCGCAAGCGCTGTTCCGCTCGGCGCTCGATGATCTGCTGAGTTATCCCTACGGCGGCGTCGAGCAGACCGCCAGTCGCTTGCTGCCGCTGAGCATCGCGTATCCGACGCTGTCGTCGAATCCGCAGATCCGCGATCGCTTGCGCCTGATCATGCAGAACAGCCGTTTGCGCCTGGTGCAAATGGCCGGGCCTTCGGCGAGTTTCACCTGGTGGGGCATGGACGGTGAGCCGGATGCGTTCCTGACTGCCTACGCCTATTTCGCCGACTGGCACGCCAGCCAGGTGCTGCAATTGAGCCTGCCACCGGAGCATTGGCAGCGGGTGCTGGAGGTGTATGCCAAGCAGGCGAACAACACGCCGCTGTTGCAGCGGGCGTTGATTGTGGCGTTCGCCAAACAGATGCAGTTGCCGATCAACACCTTGCTCAGCGGTTTGGTGGACGATCTGGCGAAAGCGGGCGAGGGCAATGCCGCGAACTTGATGGAGGGCGGTGAAGACAGCCTGGTCATGAGCGATCCGGATTCGGCCTTGGGGCTGGCGGCGGCGAGGGTGTTGACCGCGTCGCTGGCCAGGCAATCGAAGGTCGCGCTGCCGGAGGCCTTCAATCGGCATTTGGCCGATGCGCAGCAACGCTTGGCTGTGAGCTCGCAGCCGTTTGCCGAAGCGCTGAATCTGTCGCTGCAGCCGTTCGATCAGCTCCGTGCGCAGGCGCTGCTGCAACGGCTGTTGCCGCAGCAATCGACCCTTGAACGGGCACTGGCGCTGAGCTGGCTGCAACGCAGTATCGAGCAGGCTTCGCCGACCATCGCACTGGCGCCGGGAGAGGGCTGGAAGAAACAACACAGTGTCACCGGGGAAATGTACTGGACGTGGCAGGGCGCGACGCCGGTGCCGATTGTGTTGTCGCTGTCCGGTGTTCAGGAACGTCCGCTGCGTGCGGCATTGAGCTTCCAGACCCGGCAACCGGCCGTCGAGCCGATGGCCGTGTCCATCACTCGTCGCCTGTCGCGATTGGTGCCGGGTGACGCTGCATTCACTTTCAAGCTCGAAGCGGTGGGCAGCAAGCCGCTGTCCAGCGACAGCCTGTATCTGGACGAAATCATCATCACCAGCAAAGCCGCCAGGCCGCTGCGATACGGGATGATCGAAGTGCCGCTGCCGCCGGGCGCGGATGTCGAGCGCACCACGTGGGGCATCAAGTTGATGGGTAAGGCCGGCACCGAACCGACGGCGCTGGAGAAGGCGCGCTTCGAGCCGGGTCAGATGGCTTACGCGATTCCAGTGGATGCCTTGAGTGGCGAGCTGCGGCTGCGCCATCTGGTGCGCTTCTCGCAAAAAGGCCAATTCCATCTACCGCCGGTGCGTTTCACGCAAGTCTATGCACCTCAGCATCAGGCCCAGGAACAGAAACCGGCGCTTGGTCAGATCACGGTCAACTGACATGACCCGACGTTTGCTCTGGTGGCTGCTGTGTTTGATCCCTGCGCTGGCGACAGCGCAGGAAGCCCCGCTGCGACTGGGATTCGAAGGCGAATTGTTGTCGTTGAGCGGGAACCGGGTGATCGCCCGTGAGCCGTTGCCCGACTCATTGCAGGCGCCTTTGGGTAGTTTGTGGAAGTTGTTTGTCTACGGCTGGCTGGTCGATACCGGTGCCCGAGAACCTGCGTATGAATGTCGCGGGCAGTCCAAAGAAGAGGTTTATTGCTGTACTGCGGGTGGCAGGATCGAACGCGATCAGGCGTTGGTGAAGTCCTGCGGGTTGTACTTCGAGCCTGCGCGATTGGGCATTTCCGCCGCGGATTGGCGCCAGTATTGGCAAGCGCGCAAAGCGCCGCAGTGGCTGCTTGATTTGCCTGCGATGCAACCGTCCACACGTGTTTCGGTAGTGGAGTTGCTGCAAATGCTGGCCGTGCTGCCCGCACAGGATCAGGCGCGGCGGGTGTTGCTTGACGTGGTGTTGAACGCCGCCGACGGCAACGTCGTGGGCGAACTCGGTGGCCGCTTGCGGGTGAAAACCTGGAGTTGGTTGGATGAACATGATCCTTCGTCGCGTCAGGGCGGGTTCGCCGGTTGGACGACGAAGGGCACGCCGATCTGGGCGGGTGGACGGGGGACCAGTCAGAGGGTTCTGCGCAATTACGCTCAAGCCTTGGCTTCGGTGTTGCCGGTTGATTGGCCGGTGGATCCTGGGCGATGTGTCGAGGTGGAGCTGTTTTCACGCTATCCGATCGGGCGCGTTCTGGCGGGAGATCGTGTTGTTGCTTCCGGGCCGATGCAAGGCGACTTTCGCGTCGAATTCAGCAACGGCAACCAGCTCGATATCCACAGCAACGGTGAACTGTTTTTGCTGAAGGACAAGATCGTCGCCCGTCTGGATCGCGAGGAATACGTCGCCCGCGTGCTACAGCGTGAAGCCGCTGCCGAACCTGTCGAGGCCGCCAAGGCCCTGGCGGTCGCCATCCGTACCTACCTGCTGCAAAACGCCACGCGTAACGGTGAATGCCTGAGCATCGACGACAGCAGCCAACGGCAACGAGTCGCCCCACGTCCGGCCACCACCGAGGCGCGCAACATCGCCGCATGGACCAACGACCTCGTGCTTGCCGGCACCGGCGTCACCTACCACTCCGACCAACCCGGCCCGGACAAACTCTCCTGGCAACAAGCCGTGGAACAAGCCAACGCCGGCCAGCGCTACGACGCCATCCTGCTGCACGCCTATCCGCGTGCCAGCCTCAGTCGCTGGGACAACCCCGTTGCCTCCTGCGAAACCTTGCCCGCGGCGCAGGACTGGCTGCAGAAACAACGGCGTGGCTGGCGTATGCGGTTGGAAAGCGAGGCCGGTTACAGCGAAGTCAGCACCTTTGCAGTCTGCCGCCTGGGATTCGGCCGACCCTATGTCGACCGCGAACGCCAGCGCATCTACGTGCGCGGCGCACTGTCCTTGCAGGATCGCCTCGACCTGACCCACGAATACCTGCACCTGGCCTTTGAAGCTCACCCCAACG